>CAZOXJ010000094.1:0-5760 GCA_964583325.1 uncultured Lentimicrobiaceae bacterium | reverse complement strand
AAAATACCTTTTTGAAGCTGTAATTTTCGACCTCGATGGTGTAATTACCCGCACAGCGCTGGTTCACAGCCATGCCTGGAAAAAAATGTTCGACGATTATCTCCGCTACCGCGAAGAAAAGCATGGAGAACCTTTTAAAGAATTCACGCAAAAAGAGGATTATCTTCCCTATGTGGATGGCAAACCAAGATACGAAGGAGTAAAATCATTTCTCGAATCGCGTGGTATTCATATTCCATTCGGTGATCCTGCGGATGCTGTCGAAATGGAAACTGTTTGTGGTTTGGGAAATCGTAAAAATATAACCTTTAACGAGGTGCTTGTACGCGAAGGTGTCAGCGTTTATGAGTCAACAGTGCAACTGATCCATGATCTGAAAAAAGCCAGAATAAAAGTCGGGGTAGCCTCTTCCAGTAAAAACTGCGAAGCGGTTCTCGAGGCTGCCGGGCTTATTTCATTGATCGAAACCCGTGTCGACGGCGTTGTTTCCGCCGAAATGGGTCTGAAAGGCAAACCCGAACCGGATATTTTTACCACGGCAGCCGCTAACCTTGGCGTGAAACCTCATAAAGCTGTAGTTGTTGAAGATGCGACATCCGGCGTTGCAGCAGGCCGTGCCGGTAATTTCGGACTGGTGCTTGGCATTGCCCGCGAAGAAAATAACCACGAACTCCTTATCAACGGTGCCGATTTTGTTGTTGATGATATTTCGGAAACATCGATGGAAGCAATAAACAACTGGTTTAAAACGGGAATTGAAACAGACGGCTGGAATATCACCTACCATACCTACGAACCCATTAAGGAGCGCACCCGCGAAGCTTTGCTGAGTGTCGGAAACGGCTACTCCGGTACCCGCGGCGCTATGGAAGAAACGGATGCCAATAAAATAAATTACCCCGGAACTTATATTGCCGGACTATACAACCGGCTTAGCACTCCCATAGCCGGGAAGGATATCTGGAACGAAGATTTTGTAAATTCACCCAACTGGCTTCCTGTTACTTTTAGTATTAACAATGGAAAATGGTTAGACATCAACGATACACAAATCCTGTCGATCGAACGGAACCTGGATCTGAAAACCGGATTGCTGACGCGCCTGCTTAAAGTATGCGACGAAAAAGGGAATGAAACCCTTATCGAATCCAGCCGCTTTTCTTCTATGGCTGACCCGCATCTGTCCGTAATGCAGTACACTATTAAACCACTGAATTACAGCGGAAAAATAACTGTTAAAACAGGAATAAACGGCGCGATTATCAACGATGGCGTCGAAAGGTACAAATCGCTGAACCAGCAACACCTTAAGTCGGTTGATCAGGGAGCAGCAGGAAACAGGCAATTCGTTGTGGTTTCGACTACACAATCCGGAATTCAGATTGCTGAAGCTGCCGATCACTATTTTTACCAGCATGGAAAATTATTGTCTGCTGAACTTACCAATGAAGTCACACTCTCGAAAGTTTACGGAACGATAACTTTTGATGTTAAAAAGAATGAAGTCGTTTCGCTGGTTAAAAAAGTAGCCCTGTTTACTTCGAAACCTGATGATGTTAGCGATCCGCTTGCATCGGCGAAAGCTACCCTTGATCATGCTAAGGCGGGATTTGATTCGCTGCTGGCCGAAAGCGCGAAGGAATGGAAAGCCGTTTGGGCGAAAATTGATATGCAGGTTGAAGGCGATCGTTTCTCACAAAAATTATTACGCCTGCACCTTTATCACCTGATGGTAAGCATGTCGCCACACAACAGCAACATCGACGCCAGCATTACAGCCCGCGGATTGCATGGTGAAGCTTATCGCGGACATATTTTCTGGGACGAGCTCTTTATCATGCCGTTGTATGATATCAACCTTCCGGAAGTAGCCAAATCCATGCTGATGTATCGCTACCGCCGACTCGCGAAGGCTAAAGAATATGCTAAAGAATATGGCTACGAGGGCGCTATGTTCCCGTGGCAAAGCGGTTCCGACGGACGCGAAGAAACCCAGGTTATCCATCTTAATCCGCTTAACGGCGAGTGGGATGCCGATCATAGCTCGCTGCAACGCCATGTTTCGCTGGCAGTGGCTTTTGACATCTGGCAGTATTTTCAAGTAACGGAAGATCATGTTTTTATGAAGGATTACGGAACGGAAATGTTCCTTGAGATTTGCCGTTTCTGGGCAAGCAAATGCCACTGGAACGAAAGCCGGCAGCGGTACGATCTTACCAAAGTTATGGGCCCTGATGAGTTTCATGAGCAGTATCCCGGAGCAGCGGAAGGGGGTTTGAATAACAATGCCTATACCAACCTTATGGTTGCCTGGGCATTCCGGAAAGCTGAAAGCATCCTGAAATCATATGGAGAAAACGGGTCCGTAGAATTTAAAAAACTCGGATTCAAGGAAGAAGAGCTGAACCATTGGAAAGATATTTCCGAAAAACTGTTTCTCGATATCAACCAGGATGGGATTATTGCTCAATACGAAGGATATTTCGATCTAAAGGAACTTGACTGGGAATTTTACAAAAAGAAATACGGCAATATATACCGCATGGACCGAATTCTGAAAGCTGAAGGTCTGACACCCGACGAGTTCAAAGTAGCCAAGCAGGCAGATATGCTGATGACTTTTTATAACCTCGAAAAATCGGAAGTTGACAATCTGCTAACCGGAATGGGCTATGCGTTACCAGCCGATTACCTGCAACGAAACCTCGAATATTATTTCGGCCGGACTTCGCACGGCTCTACGCTCAGCCGGATTGTACACGCACGACTGGCTTCCATTGCCGGAAACAGGGAAATGAGCTGGCAACTATATTCGGAGGCTTTGGCCAGTGATTTTGTTGATATACAAGGCGGTACCACTGCCGAAGGAATTCATGCGGGAGTAATGGCAGGCACAGTGCTTATTGCTTTAAGTACATTTGCTGGAATTTCGCTCGACGGCGATACATTATCACTGCAGCCATCACTACCCGATGCATGGGAATCGCTGAGTTTCGGGTTGAGTTTTAAAGGAACCCGATTCGGTTTTAGAATTAGCGATTCTCAAATCAGTATCCATGCTGATAAAGATGCTGAAGTACTTATCAATAATTCAAGATTGAAAATATCAGCTGCTAAAGAGTTGGAATTTAATTTGTTAAAATGAAATTAACGTTTAAAAATAAAATACAATGTTAGGCGACGTATTACTGATTACAGAAAAGCATCAAAAGGCCGGCGACAAAATTATTGAGCAAATCCTTGCAAACCAGAAACCGAAAATGATTATCGGTATTTCAGGTGAATCGGGCTCCGGGAAATCGGAACTGGCTCATGTAATTGCCAAAGGATTACGTAAGCACGGCATTTTTGCCAAACCGCTTCATATCGATAACTATTATCGCATCCTTCCGCTGTTGCGCACCGAATGGCGTAAAGAAAACGGGATACAAAATGTGGTAGGTTACGGCGAGTACGACTGGGACACCATAAACAGGAATATTGCCGAATATAAAGCCGGCAAAGTTTCAACCGGCCCCTGTGTTGACCTGGTAACAGAGCAGGTTGATCAGCTTACAACCGATTATTCAACCGTGGATATGCTGGTTGTTGATGGTTTGTATGCCATTAAAACCGAAGGTGTTGATCTAAGCATTTTTATTGAACTCACTTACCACGAAACTAAAAAAGCGCAGGTCGTCCGCGGCAAAGAGCCTCAGAATGAATACCGTATGGCTGTCCTCGAACAGGAACATCAAATGGTTATGGCGCTGCGTCCGAAAGCTGATATATTGATTACGATGGAGTATGAGGTGGAGATAGTGAAGAGTGAAAAGTGAAAAGTGAAGAGTTTAAGGGGTTGGGATTTGGGGGTTGGGACTTGGGGTTTAGAGCTTGGATTTTGGAACTTGGAATTTGGGATTTGGGATTTGGACCTTCCTTTATGCCTCGTAACACCACTAAACAAAAGCGGCTCCCGAAAGGAGCCGTTTTTGTTACATTTTAATTTCGTCGAGGTTTTTATTTAAAAACCTGTAATCTGTTAGCTGGTATGCGTTTACCGGAGCCAGATTAATCCATTTTTTATATTTAAAATACCATTTCCATTGTATTGACCTGAATAATCCGCCTTGTTTTAAAAATGCATAAACAAAAGGATGAAGGTTGATCAATAAGTAAGGTTCATTCTGATCCTGAAGGAGATACTGAATATTATTTTCAATTTCGTCAGTAAGCAGGATACTTGGTTTTATTTCGCCGGTACCTCCGCATGACGGACATTTTTCAAGAATCGAAACATTGGTTTCCGGCCGAACACGCTGACGGGTAATCTGCACCAGTCCGAATTTGCTTGGAGGCAAAATAGTATGCTTGGCATTATCCCTTGCCATTTCGTCTTTCAGACGCTGATAGAGCCTGCGGCGGTTAGTACCTTCGTGCATATCGATAAAATCGACAACAATAATACCACCCATATCGCGCAGCCTGAGCTGACGGGCAATTTCCGTTGCTGCTTCAAGGTTAACCAAAACTGCATTTTCTTCCTGGCTGCTGTCGCTGTTAACTTTATGACCGCTGTTAACATCAATTACGTGCAAAGCTTCGGTGTGTTCAATAATCAGGTAAACGCCGCTTTTGATGGTAACAATTTTGCCAAAGGAATTTTTAATCTGTTTATCGATACCAAAATTATCGAAAATCGGAATTTTACCTTTGTAAACTTTTACGATTTCGACTTTATCGGGCGAAATTGTGCGGATATAGTTTTTTACTTCTTCCGCAACATTAGGATCGTCAACATGAATATTATTGAACGATTCGTTGAGCATATCGCGAAGGATAGCTGAAGTACGGTCGAGCTCGCTGATAATTTTCTGGGGCGGTTTGGCACCATACATTTTCTGGGCTACCGATTCCCATTTTTGAACCAGCGCATTCAGATCGGCATCGAGATCGGCCACACGTTTACCTTCGGCAACGGTACGGATAATTACACCATAATTTTTGGGGCGTATACTCGAAATAAGTCTTTTCAGCCTGTTACGCTCTTCGGCACTTTTTATCTTTTGCGAAATAGAAAGCCTGTTGCTGAATGGCACCAGCACCAGGTAACGGCCTGCAAATGAAATTTCGGATGAAATGCGAGGCCCTTTGGTAGAGATAGGCTCCTTGGCAATTTGTACAAGGATATGCTGATTTGGCGAAAGTACCTGTGAAATTTTACCTGTTTTTTCAATATCAGGTTCCACTTCGAAATCTGTCATCTGTATCTGCGCATCTTTACCCGCCAGAGCGTTACGCGTATATTTCTGAAACGAATTTATCTGGGGACCCAGATCGAGGTAATGCAGGAAAGCATCTTTTTCGTAACCAACATCAACAAAAGCGGCATTGAGACCAGGCATGATTTTCTTTATCCGCCCAAGATATACATCGCCAACTGCAAAACTATTATTAGTTTTCTCCTTATTTAACTCTACCAATACTTTTTCTTCGAGAAGAGCGATGTTAACTTCCGAAGATCCGGCATTTATAATTAATTCTTTATTTACCACAGCTATATTAGCTTATCAGATAATTACACCTATTCGCATCGTAATGCTGGTGATCAAGCATAATGATGTGAGGGTAAAAGTACGTAAAAAAAATTTCACCACATGAAATAACACATATTTCATGTGATGAAATCAGAGAATTTAATCGTAGTTATTTCTTCTTATGGCGATTCTTGCGTAAACGTTTTTTGCGTTTATGCGTCGACATTTTATGTCTTTTTCTTTT
>CAZOXJ010000093.1:0-15333 GCA_964583325.1 uncultured Lentimicrobiaceae bacterium | reverse complement strand
AAACCCTTCAAACATAAATCCCCAATGACCCCAGGCCCAATCCAAACTCCGAGTCAGGAAACCGACAAAAAGCTCGTCTTTACAGTAAAAGAGCGATGCAGGGTTTGCTACACCTGTGTGCGCGAGTGCCCTGCAAAAGCAATCCGAATTATCGGCGGGCAGGCTGAGGTAATTACTTCAAGGTGCATTGCGTGTGGCAACTGTATTAAAGTCTGCAGCCAGAATGCAAAAGTGTTTTATAAAGAAATTGACCAGGTCAAACGTTTGATAGCCACTTATCCTAAAGTTATTGCCTTGGTTGCACCAAGTTTTCCTGCTGAGTTTTATGATTTAGACGATCATCGCACGTTAGTTGGATTAATTAAGTCGTTCGGATTCAGTTATGTAACTGAAGTTGCTTTTGGCGCTGACCTGGTAGCACGTTATTATAAAGAGCAGTTAAACCTTGAAATGCCCGCCATTTCATCCGACTGTCCTGCCATTGTAGCCTATGTTGAACGGTATTCTCCTGAGCTTACTGATAAACTTGCAACCGTAGTATCACCCATGGTTGCTATGGCCAGGGTAGTACGGAAAAAATATGGCGAAGATTCCAAACTTGTTTTTATTGGTCCTTGCCTGGCAAAAAAGGCTGAATCGCCGGAAATAGATGCTGCACTTACATTTCGCGAAATCCGGGAAATGATGGAAACAGAGCGTATAAATATTTCCAAAATAGAGCCTGCCGATTTTGACCCTCCTTTGGGTGGTCGCGGGGCTATTTTCCCGCTTAGCCACGGATTGCTTCATACTATGGAAGTTACCGAAGATATTCTGAGTGAAAACGTACTGGTAGCTGGTGGTCGCGCTAATTTTCAGGATGCTCTGCGCGAATTCGAACAGGGAAATCTCGAAGGTCATCACCTGCATTTATTGTGCTGCGAAGGTTGCATTCTTGGCCCTGGAATGTCGCCATATCCCAATACTTCGCCAACAAGCCTGCGCTTTGCTAAAAAAGCACGGATTATCAGTTATGCCAATCGGAAGATGGCAATTCTGGATAAGGAGCAGTGGCAGGCAAATCTGGATGAGTATTTTCAACTTGATTTTTCACGATCTTTCGAACCCCGCGATATGCGTTCCGTTCGCCCGCCTAATGAGCAAATTAAAGATGTTTTATACAAAATGGGGAAATACAGCCAGCAGGACCACCTCAATTGTGGTGCCTGCGGCTACGATTCCTGCGAGGAACATGCCATTGCTATTATTAACGGGCTTGCTGAAACCGAAATGTGCCTGCCATATTCCATTGAGAAACTGCACAAATATATCCGCGAACTAAATCTTTCGAACGAAAAACTTGCTAATGTACAGGAAGCCCTGCGGCATTCGGAAAAACTGGCTGGCATGGGACAGCTTTCGGCCGGAATAGCGCATGAACTTAATAATCCTTTGGGTGTAATAACCATGTACAGCAATATTTTAAAGGAAGAACTTCCTGCCGATAGTGTTATGCTTCAGGATATTGACCTTATCGTAGAACAGGCCGACCGGTGCCGGAAAATTGTTGGCGGATTGCTTAATTTTGCACGCAAAAACCAGTTGAACCTCAATGAATCGGATGTTATAAAACTGGCCAGGCATAGTATCGATTCTGTAGTGGTCCCCGAGAACATCAGTATAAAACTTAATGCCAATGTTTCCGATCCGATGGTTATGCTCGATTACGACCAGATGACCCAGGTTTTTACCAACCTGCTCAAAAATGCGGTTGAAGCAATGCCTGGTCAGGGACAGATACTTTTTGATGTTTCCGATACCAACGATCAAATTACTATGCATATAACTGATAATGGTACCGGGATTCCTCCTGAAAATATGGATAAACTATTCACTCCTTTTTTTACCACCAAGGAAATAGGTAAAGGGACAGGTTTGGGACTGCCCATTATTTACGGAATCGTTAAAATGCATAAAGGCGACGTTCAGGTAAAATCAAATGTTGATCCTGCCACAGGACCGGTTGGGACAACGTTTACAATTACATTACCTCGGAAAAGGTTAGTTTAGTGAAGAGTGTTGCTTCGCTTCGCTCGCAATGACAGTGAAAAGTGAAAAGTGAAGAGTGAAAAGTGATTCGGAATTGTATTAAAGGGTTAATCATAAATGAGTTCTCCATTTTCTTTTCACTTAAAAAAAATAAATTCATAGCAATGAAAAAGAAAATATTGATTGTTGACGACGACATGGACTATTTGTTCCAGATGCGCCTTAAAGTGGAGCAAATGGGTTTCGAAACCATAACTGCCGAAAGTCAGGCGGAAGCGGAAAAGATAATTCAGGAAATAAAACCCGACTTATGCATCCTCGATCTGATGATGGAAAGTGACGACAGCGGATTCATACTCGGCTACAAAATCAAACGGAAATACCCTGATGTTCCTGTGATAATAGCAACCGCTGTTACCGCCGAAACAGGAATGACTTTCGATGTTCATGCCGATGAAAGCTCACAGTGGATCAATGCTGATTTGTTTCTCGATAAAGGCATTCGCTCCGATCAGCTGCAGCGTGAAATAAAAAAACTACTGAAACTATAAGTATGGCGACTTTTAAAATTCTTATTATTGACGATGAACCAGGTATTCGGGAAGGAACCAAACGGATACTTCAGAATTTCAAGGTCGATTATCCTTTTATGGATGAACAGATTGATTTTCAGGTTCTCGAAGCCGGAACCGGAAAGGAAGGAATTGAAATAATTGACAGGGAGCTTCCCGAAATTTTGTTATTGGATAATAAATTGCCTGATATACAAGGAGTTGAAGTTCTTGAATATGTAAAAAGTAAACACTACGATATTATTGTTGTGATGATAACCTCCTACGCATCGCTCGAACTGGCTGTAAAAGCTACCCGCGACGGGGCGTATGATTTTATTCCTAAACCATTTACTCCCCAGGAAATACGAGCTTCGGTCGAAAATATAACCAAGCAGATTTTTCTGAAACGTATGACGCAGACTCTTAATAATACGGGTAAGCAAATCAGGTTTCAGTTTCTGTCAGTATTATCGCACGAACTTAAAGCCCCGCTTAATGCTATTGACGGCTACCTGAGGATGATAAAGGAAAGGCAATTCGGTAACAGCGTGGATGCCTACGAGGAGATGCTCGACCGTTCGATGGAACGTATTAAAGGGATGCGACAGCTTATACTCGATCTGCTCGATTTAACCAAAATTGAAACCGGAAAACCAACCCAAAAACTCGAAGTGGTAAATGTGAGGAAAATCGTTCAAATGGCTGTGGATACCATACGGCCTTATGCGATTCAGAAAGATGTTGATTTGTACATAAATACCCGCGAAAATATAGAGATGAAAGCCGATCCGGGCGAAATTGAGATTATCATGAACAACCTCATTTCCAACGCGGTGAAATACAACAAAACCGGTGGTCGGGTCGATATTTTTATAGAAAAAACGGGGTTGACTCTAAAAATTACGGTTTCCGATACGGGAATAGGGTTCCGACCGGAGGACAAAGAAAAGATTTTTGAAGATTTTGTCCGGATTAAAAGCAGTCAGACGCGTGAAGTTACCGGCAGTGGATTGGGATTATCCATCGTTAAAAAAATTGTAGATATGTACAATGGCTCCATCGTTGTAAACAGCGAACCCGATAAAGGCACTACCTTTATCATTACACTTATTGAACCTGACGAATAGATTAATACCTTCGTGTCTAAGATTTTAACTTAAATTCATACAATTAAATCAAAAAAATGGCAGCTAAAAAACTTCCGGATAAAACTGTTGAGCGTCTCAGTCAATACAGACGTACACTCTTAATCGCAAATTCAGCAGGGAAACATCATGTTTTTTCGCACGAACTCGCTGCCATGCTGCATATTACCTCAGTACAGGTGCGGCGTGACATTATGCTGATCGGATATTCGGGAACACTTCGCCAGGGTTACGATGTTAAAGAGCTTATCGAAATCATTGGTAAAATTATCGATAGCCGCGATGGTCAGAAAGTTGCCGTGATTGGTATCGGTAACCTTGGTCGCGCCATTATCGGGTACTTTAGCGGTAAACGAACTAAACTGACAGTTGTGGCTGGTTTTGATTTAAATCCGGATAAAATCGACCGTGTTTATGCCGGCGTATGGTGTTATCATTTTGACAGGATGACCGAGATAATTAAGAAGGAGAACATTACCATAGCCGTTTTAACCGTTCCTGCTGCTGATGCTGCAAATGTGGCTGATTTGCTTGTAATGGCCGGAATTAAAGGGATTCTCAATTTTACGCCTAAGCCGATAAATGTACCTTCGAATGTGTATCTCGAAGAGTATGATATGATTACCTCATTGGAAAAGCTGGCTTATTTCGTAAAAAAGGTTTAAATCCGGTTACAGTTAAAATTCATTCTTAACTGTTGCACCTCATATAATACTTATCATTCCGAAAAGGTTCTGGCACATTTCTCATGCGAATATTTTACGATTTCGACCATCTTACCAACATTCCTAATCCTGTAGTTACTACAGGTAGTTTCGATGGAGTGCATGTGGGTCATAAAGCAATTATTAACCGCATTAACCGAATAGCGCGCGAAATACAGGGAGAAAGTGTATTGATAACGTTTAATCCGCATCCCCGTAAAGTTTTATTTCCCGAAACTGCAGGTAAAGATTTGTTCCTTATCAATTCGCAACGCGAAAAGATTGAGCTTTTGCGAAAAGCCGGGCTTCAAAACCTTATTATTGTGACGTTCACACCTGAATTTGCGCATATTTCGTCAATCGATTTTATCCGTAATATCCTGGTTGCCAAGTTGCATGCACGAAAAATTGTAATTGGTTTTAATCATCAGTTCGGGTATAACAGGGAAGGCAATTTCGACTTCCTGCGCGAACTTGGTACATATTACAACTTTGATGTGGAAGAAATTCCGGAACAGGATCTGCATAATGAAACGGTAAGTTCAACGCTGATACGGAAATCGATTCAGGAAGGCCGCATCCAACGTGCTAATGCTTACCTCGATCACCATTATATGATCATTGGAAAACTGACTTCCGGGAGTAACGATCTGAAAGAGCGTAATGTTAATACTCTTTACATTGATATTGAAGAGGAATGCAAACTCGTTCCGCCCGATGGTGTGTATGCCGTGAGGATAGAAGCAGGAAATAAATCATTAAAAGGAATTCTCAATATTAAAAACAGCCGCTATGGCAATGATCGCTGCAAGGAGGAAATTATTATTGAGATTTTCCCATTCGAAATGGATGAACCTCTGAACGGGAAAGATGCAACCGTTTATTTTGCAAAATACATCCGGCAGGAACTTGAATTCAGCGGTATAGATGAACTTAAGAAACAGCTGGAAAAAGATAAAACTTTGGTAGAAGAATTAATTTATTGAAAAAGGTCACATCAATCCCCTCAATCCCCTCAATCCCCTCAATCTCATCAATCTCATCAATCTCATCAATCCCTCAATCACTTGCAAAAAATGAAAATCACCTTCCTTGGAACAGGAACTTCAACCGGAGTGCCGGTAGTGGCCTGTAACTGTGATGTTTGCACCAGCGACGATGCCCGCGACAAGCGGTACCGCACCTCGGCAATGCTTACAATCGGTAATTCGAATGTTGTGATTGATTGTGGCCCCGATTTCAGAATTCAAATGCTGAAACACAAAGTGGAAGATATTGATGCCGTGCTGTTTACACATGCTCATCGCGATCATATAGCCGGCCTCGACGATATCAGGGCTTTTAACTATATCCTTCATAAATCAATTGATATTTATGGTTCGCAGCTCACCCTTGATGCCATAAAAGAGCAATTCCCCTATATTTTTATTCCGGGCCGGTATTTTGGCGCCCCACAGCTGAATCTGCACCCTATCACCGAAATACCTTTCAGTATTGGTGCCTTTTTGTTCACCCCGGTTCAGGTTATGCATCAGGAAATGAAAGTGTTTGGTTACCGCATCGGCGATTTTACGTATATAACCGATGCAAATTATATTTCCCCGGCTGAGCTGGAAAAAGTTCGTGGCTCAAAAGTGATTGTCATTAATGCACTCCGTAATTCGAGGCATGTTTCGCATTTTTCGTTAAGCGAAGCTCTTGATATTCTCAATGAATTGAAACCAGAGCAGGCCTACCTTACACATATCAGTCATTTTTTGGGAAAGTTTGATGCAGTTGAAGCAAAGCTTCCCGATTGGGTGCACCTGGCTTATGACGGACTGCAGATTGAAGTGTGATATATTACTGATTTATAGATACATAATACCTGCTATTTTCCCTTTCTTCTTTAAATATTTTTATTGTTAAATATTTCACAAAATTAAAGTATTGATTTGCCTGAATAGGTGATAAAAAGTGTAATTTTGCAAGCGAAAATGAATTAAAGTTCACCTGGAATGAAATTTCAACCTGAAGAATGCCGCATCCCTGACCAGCGAATGAAACCTTTTATTGATGCTGACGAGCTATGGGATCACATCAATAATGCAAAACCAACTATTGACGAAGTAAAGGCTGTAATTGCAAAATCACTTGGCAAACAGCGCCTTACTTTAGCCGAAACAGCAATCCTGATCAGTGCCGATACGCCCGAATTAATTGAAGAAATTAAAGATGGCGCACGCAGATTAAAGGAAATGGTTTATGGTAACCGTATTGTTCTTTTTGCTCCGCTTTACATTGGAAATAAATGTACTAATAATTGCTCTTACTGTGGATTCCGTTCAACAAACAAAGATGCTATACGCAGCACGCTTGAGGATCAGGAGTTGATTAAAGAAGTTGAAGCTCTCGAAGATAATGGTCAGAAACGACTGATACTGGTTTACGGCGAACATCCTGATTACAGTCCCGAATATATTGCCCATACCGTGAGAGTAGTTTATGGTGTTAAGAAAAACCATGGTGAAATACGCCGTGTCAATGTTAATGCCGCTCCGCTCGATATCGAAGGCTTCCGTACTGTAAAAGATTCAGGAATAGGCACCTACCAGGTTTTCCAGGAAACCTATCATCCTGAAATTTACACTCATTATCACCTGGGAGGTAAAAAACGGAATTACGAATATCGCCTCACTTCCCTCGATCGTGCCCAGGAAGCCGGAATCGATGATGTAGGCATCGGTGCGTTATTCGGATTATACGACTGGCGTTTCGAAGTAATGGCACTTGTGCGGCATACCAACCACCTGGAGGCTTGTTACAATGTGGGTCCGCATACCATTTCGTTTCCACGTATACAGGAAGCATCGGCAATGAATTTCGATGGCAAATACAGGGTTACCGATGATGAGTTTACGAGGCTTGTCGCCATTCTGCGTCTTGCTGTTCCTTATACCGGACTTATTCTTACTGCCCGCGAAAATGCTGCTGTACGCGATGAAGTAATGCGTTTCGGTGTTTCGCAGATTGATGGCGGTACAAAACTTGAACTTGGAAGTTATTCGGAAAACAAAAACGAAGAACAGAATCTTAACCGGGAGCAATTCCATATCAACGATTCGCGCTCACTTAACGAAATTATCGACGAATTGCTTTCGAACGATTACCTGCCTTCTTTCTGTACAGCTTGTTACCGGCTTGGCCGGACAGGCGAGCACTTTATGGAATTTTCAGTGCCGGGATTTATCAAGCGGTTTTGTTCGCCGAATGCAATACTAACACTTACCGAATATCTCGAAGATTATGCTCCTGCTGCCACCCGCGAAAAAGGGTATAAAGTAGTAGAAGAAAACCTGCAGGAACTCGAAAAAGCACACGAAAAAATCAACGTACCCGAAATCCGCAAGCGAATAGAGCAAATTAAAGCAGGGGAGAGGGATTTGTATTTTTAGATTGAGGGGATTGAGGGGATTGAAGGGATTGAAGGGATTGAGGGGATTGAAGAGTTTGAAGAGTTTGAGGGGTTGGAAGGGTTGGATTTTTTAAAATCACAAATCACAAATACCAAATCACAAATCACAAATACCAAATACCAAATACCAAATCGTACTCCATAAATCATACTTCATAAATCGTACCTCCTAAATTCCCGACCCTAACCCCTAAACCCTAACCCCTAAAACCTTTCCTTCAAATGACCGAAACAAGAATCCTTGGTTTGCTTATTACCGACCGGATAAAGGAAGCAGGCCGCACACAGATGTTGCTTAGTAAATATTCGCGGCTGATACGATCGCGGCTCGGATTTCACGAACTTAATGATTTTGTTTGCAGCCGATCCGGAATCATCGTTCTGCATTTAACCGGACTGCCGGCAGAATGGAAAGAATTTGAAGACGAACTCTCACAGATTGGCGGCCTCGAAGTTCAGAATATGTCGTTTACATACTAAAACCAGCGAGCAATGAAAGAAGTAAGAGTATTGGGTGTTATGATCAATGACCCTTCGAAAGGTGCCGACCGGATACAGAATATATTGACGAAATACGGGTGTACTATCCGTACACGTCTCGGAATACATGATATTGACCAGGAATACGCCAGCGAAACAGGTCTTATGCTGCTTGAATTAGTTGGTGATATGCAGGAATGCCTCAGGTTGGAAAACGAACTGCTCGCCCTCGAAGGCGTTGATGTGCAGAAAATGGTTTTCAGGAAATAGATTTTTTATTGTACCACGAATTGAATGGAACCTGTCTTATAAAAAGCAGGAAATCTTACGTCAGAAGACACAAGTGTTTTAATTGATAGCATATTGTTTTGATGGTAACAAGCCCGGGAGAAGTCAATTGTCCTCAAATCTGCTATTTGTAAGAGAAACGTTATTATCAGAGTGCCTCCGACTTCCATCTTCCGACTAAATATATTTCCCCGCAAAAATAACAGCAGAGCCGTTTTAAAAATCCGGATTTGATCTTTTAAAATACAATCCGGAGTTAATCTGTTACTCCGCTTCCTAAAATAGTAATAGAACCTTTGTATGTTTCGGTATTATAAAATCCTACCGTTTTAAGTTTGTAATAATATGCCCCGTCGGGCACTCCCTGTGCCCGCCAGTCGCTCTGGTAGTTTGAGTCGTCGTAAATTTTTCGTCCCCAACGATCAAAGATCAACACTTCCATACGCTGAAACTCAGTAGTTATTTTTATGTCTTCGCCGGAACCTGTTTTATTTTCGTTAAGTATCATAAACGATTCATTGTACGAGTCTCCGTTTGGTGTAATAACTCCTGGAATTTTCAACTTGGCATCCTTTATCGGGATTTGAATTTCAAGTACGGAACCGCAACCGTTTTCGTTATTGATATGAAGTTTAACAAGGTAAAATCCATCGGTATTGGTGTTAGCCCTGCTGTAAACATGTGTAGGGTTAAATGAAACCGCTGTATCGCCGTCGCCGAATTCCCATAACGGAGGTTCAACAACATGGGTAGGGAAATTTTCTTCGAAACGGAATGTAAGCACCGGATTTTCAAGGTAAATAGTTGTATCCTCATTCCCTTCGATTATAATATTTACATCGGCACCCGGTAATCCTTCAATTGTAAAAATGCTATCTATCCGGCAGCCTTTAGCATCGGTAACTGAAAGTACATTTTTGCCGGGGCATAAATTGGTCTGAACATTATCGAAACGGCCGGGAACACCATTCCAGAGATAATTGTATGGCTCAACCCCACCTGTAACGTCGGCCTGGTAATTGGCTTCACATAAATCAAGGCAGGTAGCGTTAATCTCGGTTAATAAAACATTAATTTTTGGCGAAACAGTTGCGTTTCCATTCTGGTAGATTACAAAAGCATTACCTCCCGTTGTATGATAAAAACTCTCCTGTTCATTCCACTGCAGTGTTGTTGAGCCTACCAATCCTTTGAATCTTAACCACACCAACGTATCTGTCGCTATTGAAGCGCTGCTGGCACGGGCCCAGTTTAATACGAGCGCATCCTCTTCCTGATCAATGCTGAATGTGCCACCCAACAGCGCTCCGTTAACAGCAAAATGCTCAACAAACTCAATTACCGTTTCGTCATATTGAAGTACAAGCCGGAATGTATCAACCGCGCTCATGTTTTGAATTAAAACAGGCATTGCGACCGGCATACCGTAACACATCTCAAAATTGCCAATTCCTGTAATTACCTGGGCATTAAGTTGCTTTGGGGCAAAAGATAAGAACAATAAAATGAGTGAAAAGAAGGTGAGAAGTTTGCGCATGCTTTAAGTTGAGTCAGAGATTTTGTTCTGTTTTAAAAGCTTTTCGGGGCACTAAATTATAAAATTTATCGCTTTTATAATGTATAACGTACGTGTGCCTGCTTTTCTTATTTAACGGGGCAGATTAATATCTGCCGTATTGCACCATCATAATAGTGCAGTCTTCAACTGTTTCAATTCCGGCTGCTGTGAGCATTTCCGTAAATTCATCATTTTCGGCTCCGGGATTAAAAACCACCCGCTTGGGATTCAGTTTCAGAATATATTCGTACCACGGTTTTTGATTATCCGCATTCAGGTAAAGGGTAACTGTATGGATATTGCTCAGTTCTGGAGCAACCGAGAGCACAGGAGTAGTATCGATCATGCCTTCGCGCAGCCCGATGGCTGTAACCGGGAAATGACCCGATATTAAGGTTCGTACACAAATATTTGAATACTTGTTATCTTTAAGGCTCGCGCCTATCACCAAAGTGGATTTGTCCATAAGTATCAGGGTTTCGGAACAGGAAACGAAGATTAAACTTCTCTTAAAAGCATTTCGAGATTTTCGAAACGACGACGGTAATCATCACCTGCCCTGCTAATGATCTCATGGGCTTCCTCTACACCAAAAGTGTGTGTTATTTCTACACGTTTTTCCTGTCCGGGCAGGTCTTTATAGGTTAGGAAGTAATGCTTCAACCTGTCAATTACCAGTTCCGGGCAATCTGTAATATCTTTATAATCGCCGTAAACAGCATCATTCCGTAATACACAGATAATTTTGTCGTCCGACTCATTTCCGTCAATCATCCTGAAACCACCTATAGGGATAGCTTTTACAAGGATGTCGCCGTGCGAAATTACTTTCTCAGTAAGAACGCACACATCAATAGGGTCGGCATCGCCTTTAATATCAGTACGCCCTGATTTTTCCATACAAAAATCAGCCACCGATTTTCCGCTGTAAGTCTGCGGCAGAAAACCATACATGGCCGGAACTACGTTCGAATATTTTTGCGGACGATCGAGCTTCAGGTATCCGCTCACCTTATCAACTTCGTATTTTACGGTATCGGTCGAAACCATTTCGATAAAGCACGTCAGGCAATGTGGCGCTTCATCACCCAATTCAACACCATGCCATGGGTGCGATTTATACCTCAAACCCATCAACTTACCGATGGGATCCATTATTTTATTAGACATTCCGATTGAATTTAACTTATTATTTTACAAAAGTATGGAAATCCTTTTGTTTTACCATTAAAACTCTATAAAGGCTCACCGCAATGAAATGAATGATATCCTGCAATTTAAAGTTTACTAAGGTTGTCGTTAAGATTTGCGTGCTAAACTTTGTGCATTTCCTGTCTGTCGCCAGGCTGGTTAGTGTTTTACTGCCTTTGTGGCTAAAACGGAGTGCCACCAGGTCGCAATGCCACAATGTATCATTAATTCAGATTGCAACGATCATTCGATATCTGATCATTTCCACTTTTAAAGGTTCCCTAATAAACCATGGTTGTTGCAATAAGCATACTCGACAGGAAATACAATCCGAAAACAGCCCCCGAGCCAATCGCAAAATTTTTCCAAACTTTTTTCTTTTTTATTTTATATGCCTGCTCTTTATACCCTTGATTATAATCACGATTTTCCATTAATTTTTTATCCGTGTATCCCAGGTTTTCATCTCCGGGGGGTGTTGACGAACAGGCAATGGCAGGGATCAGGTTCAATGGAAATACAAGGGCCGAAACGAGGGTACCTGTCGCAGCTCCTGTGTATCCTTTATAATAGGTTGAGGCATCATTTACTCCGACAAAATACATACTGTCGGAAGCAGTTCCTGTAATTCCCGTTTTTATTGTCCTGTCTGTGAGGTAAACCAATGTGCCATTCTGATAGGTCAGTTTTACGATGTCCTCGCGCCACATACTCAGGGTGTCGTTAACTCCCTGAGGCCTGAAAACAACATCTTTGGCATTAAGCTTAATGATTTTTCCTTTTAATTCGTCACCCGATTTAAGGGTGATAATATCCTGTGCAACAGTATTATATAACCCTAAAAATAAGATTATAGTCAATAAAATCAACTTTCTCATAGTGTAATGTACAAGGTTTAAATTCTGATAAGTAAACTGTGTAAGTAAGGTTTTATTGTAAGGGGTTGAAATCTTATAATTAAACCAATTCATGTCCGTTTCGGATAACCCAGAAATTAAAAAATGAATGACTCGTATGGTCACTGATTTTTAAAATTGCGGCCCCATCGGAATGGTACTTTGGCAGCCCTATCAGGGTGATTTTTGGTATGAAAAATTATTTTACATTAATTTCATCAACAAAAAGCCATGCTTTGTCGCTGCTGCCTTTATGCCATGCGGGACAAATACCTGTGCTTTTTGCTTTGATACGGATATAACGTGCTGCCTTATTTGTTTGTACCGAATATGTTGCTTGCTGGTCTGATTCGTAACCCTTTGGAATGGAACCGAAGGTAACCCCGGCAGGAGCGAAATTCCTGTTATCATCGGAAGTGTATACTTCAACAGAAAGCGGTAAAAATATCCACGAATTATGCGACTGAAGAAACGAGGCTGTTACTTCAGAAATGGGTTGTACTGATCCCAGATCAATAACGGCTTCAAAATCATTTCCATCGAAGCCAAGCCATTTGCCATCGGTGAATTTCCCTGAGCCATTCCTTCCATCTACAATGGTTTTTGGTCCCGAAGCACTATATTTAGGTGAAACTTCACTTAAAAGTGTGATTTCGTATTTCGCTTTGCTCAGGCTGAAAGTGGCTGTATTACTACTCACTTTTCCTTCGGTGATGCTGATTGCTTTCAGCTCACAGCTTTTGGTTATCGTAATCGGGGCGGAATACAATCTGGCGTTTTTATCCGGTTCTGTGCCGTCGATAGTATAATAAACTGAAGCTCCGGTTTCGGGAGTTGTGAGCGTAATAGTAGTTTCTTTGCTGAAAATTCGCGAACCGGTTTTCTGTTCATCTGCATTTCCGATCATAGGAGGGAGGCTTACAGGCTGAGGTTTCCCTTTCAAACGGAAAACATAAACATAGTTGCACGGACGGTTTCCCGGTGTGCCATATTTGAGTGGAAGTAGTATTTCAATGCCGTTTTCTGTCGATGTCCAGTTAAACGCCTCATTAGTTCCGAGAAGTTTTATTTTTGAGCTTTTTGCCGGTTTTATCTTTTTAAGTATAAGTTTTTCACCCGGCCATCCTCTTACAAATACATTTACATTTCCTTTATCATCAGTAATATAGCGGATATTTTCATTATCTTCGAAATGGCTCCATGCTTTTGATTTGTAAATTGCGGAGGAGTTAACTTTCATCCAGTTGCCAATTTCGTTCATCCTTTCAACGCTTTCGCCAGGGATAAGTCCTTCGGCAGTCGGGCCTACATTAAGCAGGTAATTACCGCCTTTAGCAGCGCAATCAACCAGGTTCCATATAAGCGCTTCCGCAGATTTGAAATTTTTATCATTTTTATTGTATCCCCAATGGTCGTTCATGGTCATACAACTTTCCCAATCCTGATCCGACCCTGTTTCAAGAATTTCCTGTTCAGGTGTTCCAAAATCGCCGGCCGCATTTTCGTAGCTGTTCATGCCCTGCATTCCCGAACGGCCTTTGCCAACGCGGTTATTGATAATAATCGACGGTTGAAGACTACGGACATAATTATACAAGTCTTTGCCCTGGTCTTCGGTCCATTCGTCAATCCATTCGCCATCGAACCACAATGCGCCGATTGGCCCGTAGTTGGTGAGCAACTCTTTGAGCTGGGTTTTCAGGTAATTGTCGCGGTACAGCGAAAACCTGTCGCCCTTTGCATCCGGATGATGCCAGTCCATAATGGAGTGATAAAAACAAAGCACAACTCCCTGCTTTTTACAAGCGTCGGCTAATTCCTTCAGCGGGTCGCGCTTAAAAGGAGTTCGGTCCATAATATCGTAATCGCTTATTTTTGAGTCGTATATGCTGAACCCGTCGTGATGTTTCGATGTAATTACAATGTATTTTGCCCCGGCATCAGCTGCTGTTTTAACCCATTCGTCAGCATTGAATTTAACAGGGTTAAACTGCGCGGCAAATTTCTCGTATTCAGGAATCGGAATTTTTGCCTCGTCCATAATCCACTCGCCGAAACCTGTATCGCCTTTGTATTCACCCGCGGGCACTGCATACAAACCCCAGTGTATAAACATGCCGAAACGTGCATCGCGCCACCATTCCATCCGATTATCCTTGTCGGCTTTGGTTTCCAGAAGGAAATTTTTCTGTGCAAAAGTTAGTGCTGACATACCTATCAGCAAAGCTGCAAAAAGACTTTTTGAATACATTGTAAATTTATTTAGGAAGATGCAATGATAAGAAAAAACTGTATACACAGTGATACAAACAAAGTGACTGGATTTATTTTGAGAATTACCTGGAAACAATTATTTAACCGGCATAGGATATCGGTTTCAATATAAATCAGGCAAACAACAAAGCATTACACTTTTTGAGTGAACATCTGTATTTTTTCGAGAATAAGTTCTTTCATCCTTTTCACCTCGTTTTTTCTGAACCCATGAGCCCGGATACTGCCTTCGCCGGTAGTTTCGATAATAATAGTTGAAAACCCGACGAAAGGGCTGTTGATATTAACAGAAGAAATCCGGGTGTAAGGAACCGTTTTTTCATTTCCGCTGAACAGTCCCGGGATTTTTAAAGTTACGCCATTTGGGCCAATACTGATTTTTGAAGGGAATATTTTATTGCCTGCTGTAAGTCGTGATGCCATAAAGATTTCCATACATAAACGGTTTTAAAGTGATACTTCAGAAAACTTTTTCCAGTTCTGTTTTCTTATATCAAAGATACAAAAAAAAAATATATGTTTTTTGTCAGCGGTACAGGCTGGATAATATTTTTATCGATTGGCAAATTAAGCGATTTAGCCTACTCTTTTTCTTTACTCAATTCCCTTTTTAGCTGATAGATTTCCAGATTCAAAATTTCATTTTGGGGTTCGCGAATTCATTTTGGGATTTGCTAATTCATTATAACTTACTCTTTTGTCAGATTTAGTGGAAGCGCTTTGTAATCCTGCCATGACACCTCACCCCCATCCCCTCTCCT
>CAZOXJ010000092.1:0-15356 GCA_964583325.1 uncultured Lentimicrobiaceae bacterium | reverse complement strand
CTTTATAATCTTCAGCAAATCAGTTTTGTGCGTTGTACTGGACTCGAACCAGTGACCCCCGCCCTGTCAAGGCGGTGCTCTGAACCAACTGAGCTAACAACGCGATTCAACTGCAAAATTAGCATTTTATCTCAATTTATAAAGTGTCAGCCTGATTTAATATGAAGTTGACAGATGAAAGCGTCAATTAATGTCCACTAGTGATGATTTTGGTGAGCCAACCGATGATTCTTCGACTTTAATAGCATATTTTTGACAGCAAATTTTATCCCATGCGAAATTTAATTTCAGCCTTTGTAATTTTAACTTTTTGCCTGATACTGGCATCAAATGCTGCGGCACAAAACGGTTCCAAACAATTTGAGTTATCCGATTTTTTCAGGGATAACACCTTCTATTCGCCAGGTGTTCGGGAATTCCGCTCTATGAAAGATGGCGAAAACTATGTTATAGCCGAAGATCGTGGCACAAAACTGGTAGTGCACAGCTATACAACCGGCGAAACATTGAAAACGCTGCTCGATCTGTCAGTAATAAAAAGCGAAAAACTTAAATCGTTCAGCGACTTCAGTTTAAGTTCGGATGAAACAAAAGTTCTTTTAATTACTGACAGGAAAGCGATTTACCGTCGCTCCTTTACTGCCAAATTTTATGTATATGACATTATAAAACAAACACTTACATCCGTTTCGGAAAATGGGAGCCAGCAACTTGCCACATTTTCGCCCGATGGTAATAAAGTAGCTTTCGTGCGTGAGAACAATCTCTTTTACACCGATTTACTTTCAGGCCTTGAGAAACAAATAACTACTGACGGAAAATTCAATCAAATAATCAACGGTGCCCCCGACTGGGTTTATGAAGAAGAATTCAGCTTTAACAAAGCATTCGACTGGTCGCCCGATGGTAATTACCTTGCATGGATAAGATTTGATGAAAGTAAAGTTCCTCAATTCAGTATGTCGATGTTCCAGGGACAAGAGCCCTCGCTTGATGAGAACAAACTTTATCCGGGTGTTACTACCTTCAAGTATCCCAAAGCCGGCGATCCCAATTCCATAGTGAGTGTACACGCCTATAATCTGGCCACAGCTGAAATGCGAACTATGGAAATCGGCACGGAAACTGATATCTATATACCACGAATCCGTTTCACTCAGGAATCGGATAAACTGGCAATTTTCAGGTTAAACCGACTTCAGAACAAGCTGGATATTTTAACGGCTAATCCCGCATCAGGAAAAACAAAAGTGCTGGTAACCGAATCAAATCCCTATTACCTGGATAAAAACTACCTTGATGACATCCGTTTCCTCGAAGACAAATTGCATTTTACTCTGGTGAGCGAGCGCGATGGATATGCCCATATTTATCTATACAATATGAACGGCCAGTTGATTAACCAGGTTACAAAAGGCAATTTTGATGTTACAACACTGAATGGATGTGATACATGGAACAACCTGATTTATTACACATCTGCCGAACCAACACCTTATCAGAGAGAAGTTTACTGTATTAACATGAATGGTTCAGGAAAGAAAAAGCTATCTGTAAAAACAGGTACAAACAATGCAAAATTCAGTAAAGGTTTCAAATACTGCGCTATTACCTGGTCCGACAGCAAAAACCCGCATTCAGCAATTATATATAATACAAAGGGAGAGACTGTGCGAGTGCTTGAAGATAACAAAGCGCTGATTGAAAAATTAAAGCAGTATAAATTTGGATACCGCGAATTTTTCAACTTCACAACATCAGAAGATGTGAACCTTAACGGATGGATGCTTAAACCGCTCAATTTTGATCCTGAAAAGAAATATCCTGTATTAATGACACAATACAGCGGACCTAATTCGCAACAAGTCCTCGATGCATGGGGTTTGGGATGGGAAGATTATCTGGCCCAACTGGGTTACATTGTAGTTTGTGTTGATGGCCGCGGCACAGGGGGCCGTGGAGAGGCTTTCCGTAAAGCAACCTACCTGCAGTTAGGGAAATATGAAACAACCGACCAGGTAGAAACGGCTAAATACCTTGGCAATCTTTCGTTTGTCGACAAATCGCGGATCGGGATTTTTGGGTGGAGTTTCGGCGGATATATTTCTTCGTTGTGTATGGTGAAAGGAGAAGGAATATTTAAAACAGGCATTGCTGTTGCGCCAGTAACCAATTGGCGATACTACGACAATATTTATACCGAGCGTTTTATGCGCACACCACAGGAAAACCCTGACGGCTACGATCAGAATTCACCTCTTAATTCTGCAAAGGATTTTCAGGGAAATTTGCTGATTTGCCATGGAATGGCCGATGATAATGTACATGTGCAAAATACATTTGAGTTTGCTGAACGCCTGGTGCAAGCAGATAAACAATTTGAAATGCAGCTTTACACTAACCGCAACCACAGTATTTATGGAGGCAACACACGATACCATCTATATACACGGATGACAAACTATTTGTTGAACAACCTTTAAGGATGACTTTTTATTTCGGGTAATGTGCCACAACACACTTAAATTCACCATTGAGAGAATGGATTTTTCACCAGCCTTGAATTAAAATATCTCTTATCCCCGGTTACTTCCATACCAAGCCAATCGGGTTTCTCAAACAGATCATTTTCAGCAACCAGTTCAATCTCCGCCACAATAAGCCCTTCATTTTCACCATAAAACTCATCCACTTCAAAAGTATATTTACCTGCCTGCACCAGATAACGGGTTTTATCTATAATACCGGGTTCGCATAACTTTAACAATTCATGTGCTTCGTTAACAGCAATTTCCTTTTCCCACTCATAACGACTCATTCCGGAAACATTGGTAATCCCTTTGATAGTTAAGAATGCATTTTCACCATAAATGCGGATTCTGACAATACGATCAGGTACCGAGGACAAATATCCCTGTGTTATTCTCATCGAAGATTTTGACTGCTTTTTAAAATCTCCTTTTACGAGAAACTTCCGTTCAATTTCCTGTGGCATTTTTACTGAGATTAAAATTCGTTTAACAAAACTTATTGATAGAAAAAGATTCAAATGTTAAATACAAAACAAAGATATGTCTTTTCAACACTCCTGACAATCTGAATAAATATTGAAAACAAGAACCGGACATAATAAAAAGCGAAAAGCCGGCATGAAATACCGGCTTTTCGTAAAAAAAATTGTTCCTGTTATCTCGCGTATTTGAAATCTTTACCTAAATAACGGGCATTACTGCCTAATATCTCTTCGATACGCAGCAACTGGTTGTATTTTGCTATACGATCGGTACGGCTTGCCGATCCGGTTTTAATCAGGCCGGTATTCAATGCAACTGCCAGATCCGCAATGGTGGTATCTTCGGTTTCACCTGAACGATGGCTCATTACAGCAGTATACGAATTGCGATAGGCTAGGTTAACAGCGTCAATAGTTTCGGTAAGAGTTCCAATCTGGTTAACTTTAACAAGAATTGAATTGGCAACACCTTTATCAATACCCATTTGCAGACGTTTTGTGTTTGTAACAAACAAATCGTCACCTACAAGCTGAATTTTCTTACCCATAACATCTGTCATCAATTTCCAACCGTCCCAATCGTCTTCGGCCATACCGTCTTCGATCGAAATAATAGGATATTTGTCAGTCCACGATTTCCAATAATCTACCATTTGCGCTGAAGTTAGTTTCTCACCGGTTGATTTTTTCAGGTGATATACTTTTTCATCCTCAATGTAATACTCGCTTGAAGCAGGATCAAGAGCAATAAATACATCTTTACCAGGTTTGTAACCGGCATTTTCGATAGCCTGAAGTATTACAGTTATGGCTTCTTCATTTGATTTCAGATTTGGAGCAAATCCGCCTTCGTCACCAACGTTTGTTGAATATCCACCTTTTTTCAGAACTGCGCTGAGGCTATGGAAAATTTCAGCACCCATGCGTAAACCTTCGCTAAAGGAAGGAGCGCCAACCGGCATGATCATAAATTCCTGAAAATCGATGCTGTTGTCGGCATGTGAACCACCGTTAATGATGTTCATCATCGGAATTGGAAGTGTATTTGCATTAACACCACCTACATAACGGAACAAATAACTGCTTGATTCCTGTGCTGCAGCATTTGCTACCGCCAGTGAAACACCAAGAATAGCATTTGCACCCAAATTCGATTTGTTTGGAGTGCCATCTAGTTCGATCATTTTCTGATCGATTTCATTCTGCTCGGTAACATAAAAGCCTTTTAACTCTTCAGCAAGGACTTTATTTACATTCTGAACAGCTTTCAATACACCTTTTCCTTTGTAAATACTTTTATCACCGTCGCGAAGCTCACAAGCTTCGTGAATACCGGTTGATGCACCTGATGGAACAGCTGCGCGGCCCATTACGCCGTTTGATGTAAACACATCTACCTCTACGGTAGGATTGCCGCGCGAATCGAGGATCTGACGGCCTGTAATGTTAATAATCTGACTCATAGTTTTTCTATATTAAATTAGAGTTCTATTAATTGTACATTAAAAAAAATGATAAAAGGATAAAGCAAAGAAACCTTCACTTTATCCTTTCAATTAATTCATTGCTTGTATTTTAATTACTTTGTTTCAGCTTCGTTATCTTTGGTTTCTTCCTCAACCGGTGTTTCCACCACTTCTTCTACAACTTCCACTGCTTTTGCTTCGGCTTTTGGAGCTTTTTCGGCAACCACTGTTTCGGGAGCATCAGTAGCTTTTTTAGCAGCAGGTTTACGACGACGGGTAGCTTTTTTAGCTGCTGAGTCTTTAACAGTTAACAGGTTTTCGTTATAATCAACCAGTTCGATGATACACATATCGGCATTATCGCCAAGGCGGAATCCGGTTTTGAGTATGCGAACATATCCACCCGGACGGTCAGCCACTTTAACTGAAATATCGCGGAAGAGCTCAGTTACGGCTTCTTTATCCTGCAGGTAGCTGAATACTACACGGCGTGAGTGTGTTGAATCTATTTTAGCGCGTGTGATCAATGGTTCTACGTATCCACGAAGTGCCTTTGCTTTAGCAATGGTAGTACTGATACGTTTATGCTTGATCAGCGAGCTGGCCATATTGGACAGCATAGCTTTGCGATGAGTACTGGTTCGTCCCAGGTGGTTTATTGATTTCTGATGTCTCATTTCGCTTATTCCTTATCTAATTTGTACTTCGCAACGTTCATTCCGAATTCGAGTCCTTTTGTTTTCACCAGGTCTTCCAGTTCGGTTAGCGACTTTTTACCGAAATTGCGGAATTTCAATAAGTCGTTTTTATTAAAAGCTACCAATTCGCCGAGGGTTTCAACATCAGCAGCTTTAAGGCAGTTGAGGGCGCGAACCGAAAGGTCCATATCCACCAACTTGGTTTTCAGCAACTGACGAATATGCAGTGTATTTTCATCAAATTCTTCGGCTACTGCTTTTTCTTCAATATCCAGTGTAATTTTCTCATCACTGAAAAGCATGAAATGGTGTATAAGAATTCTTGCTGATTCCTTCAGTGCATCTTTAGGATGTATTGATCCGTCAGTTTTGATTTCAAGAACCAGTTTCTCGTAGTCAGTTTTCTGCTCTACGCGGAAATTTTCGATGCTGAATTTCACATTCTTTATCGGAGTGTGAATTGAATCCATAAAGATGGTTCCCAGGTGTGCAGTAGGAATTTTATTTTCTTCTGCAGGAACGTATCCTCTGCCTTTGTTAACACTTATTTCGATATTGAGTTTAACTGTTGGCTCCATGTGGCAGATAACTACCTCAGGATTCAGTACCTGGAATATCGAAAGGTGCTTGGCAATATCACCGGCTGTGAAAGTATCTTTACCGGTAACAGTGAAATTAATTTTTTCACTCTCTTCGGATTCAATCTGTTTACGGAATCTGACCTTTTTCAGGTTCAGGATAACATCAGTTATATCCTCCACTACACCTTTTACCGAAGAGAATTCATGATCAACTCCGTCGATACGTAATGAGGTTATAGCATATCCTTCGAGTGAAGAAAGCAAGATCCTGCGCAATGCATTACCTATTGTGATACCAAAGCCAGGTTCGAGAGGACGGAATTCAAACGTACCGTCAAACTCGTCAGCCTGTATCATGATAACCTTATCAGGTTTCTGGAATGCTAAAATGGCCATAAAAGTCCTTTGTTTAAAAAATAATGCAAGATAAAAAAATTACTTCGAATACAATTCGACGATGAGTTGTTCCTTTATGTTTTCAGGAATTTCTTCGCGTTCAGGATAATTTACAAATTTACCTGTCATCATAGCGCCGTCCCATTCAATCCATGAGTAACGGTTAATACGGCCTTGCAGCGAATTCTGAATCACTTCGAGTGATTTTGAACGCTCGCGAACAGCAATAACGTCACCTCTGTTGCATTCGTATGAAGGTATATTCAGCACTTTTCCGTTTACGGTAATATGCCTGTGACCAACGAGCTGGCGGGCGCCATCACGGGTTGGGGCAATTCCCATACGGTAAACTACGTTATCCAGACGTGATTCGATAAGCTGAAGCAGAATTTCGCCGGTAACACCTTTTTTACGGGTAGCTTTCTCGAAAATATTTCTGAATTGTTTTTCGAGGATGCCGTAGGTATATTTAGCTTTTTGTTTTTCCTGCAGCTGAACACCGTATTCTGATTGTTTTTTCCTGCGTTTATTTTGTCCGTGCATTCCGGGAGGATAGTTCTTCTTTTCGTAAGAACTGTCGGGTCCGTAGATAGGTTCTTTAAATTTCCTGGCTATCCTTGTCTTAGGACCAATATATCTTGCCATAAAGCCTTTTGATTATGTATTATTAAACTTATTGTTCGTAAATATCGAAACAGGAGGTTAACATTAAACCCTTCTGCGTTTAGGAGGTCTGCAACCATTGTGTGGCAATGGAGTTATATCCTGAATTTCGGTAACCTCGATACCAGCTGTATGCAAGGTGCGTATAGCAGATTCGCGGCCCGATCCGGGTCCTTTAACGAAAACCTTAACTTTACGGAGTCCAAGGTCGTAAGCAACCTTTGAACAATCCTGGGCAGCCATCTGGGCAGCATAGGGAGTATTCTTTTTTGAACCTCTGAATCCCATTTTCCCGGCCGATGCCCACGATATCACCTGTCCGGCGTTATTGGTCAACGAAATGATGATGTTGTTAAAAGAAGCCGAAACATAAGCTCTTCCAACAGCCTCAACTTTAACAACTCTTTTTTTCGATACTTTGGTGGTCTTTGCCATAGTAAAACTATTTTTACTTTAAATGCTTTCTTATTTAGTTGCTTTCTTCTTGTTAGCAACAGTCTTTTTCCTACCCTTACGTGTACGGGCATTGTTCTTTGTGCTCTGTCCACGAAGCGGAAGGCCCAAACGGTGACGAACTCCGCGATAACAACCGATATCCATCAATCGTTTGATATTAAGTTGTACTTCGGAACGAAGCGCACCTTCTACCTTGTAACTGTCGTTGATCATGGAGCGTATGTTATTCTGCTCATCATCTGTCCAGTCCTGAACTTTTTTGTTACGGTCGATACCGCAAGCGTCCAGGATGCCCTGGGCTGAATTACGGCCTATTCCGAAAATATAGGTAAGGCCTATTTCGCCTCTTTTGTTTTTTGGTAAATCAATACCAGCAATACGTGCCATATATTTTTATAGCTTTTAGGATTACACAATTATTAACCTTGCCTTTGTTTGTACTTGGGATTCTTTTTGTTTATCACATAAATTCTCCCTTTCCTGCGCACGATTTTGCATTCAGGTGTTCTTTTCTTAACTGATGCTCTTACTTTCATTGCCTTAGTTATTTCTTAAAGTGTATTATTCTTTATTTGTATCGGAAATTTATTCTTCCTTTACTGAGATCGTAAGGCGACATTTCGATTTTGACTCTGTCACCTACAAGAATTTTAATGTAGTGCATCCTCATTTTACCCGAAATGTGCGCAATGATCATATGCCCATTTTCAAGTTCAACCCGGAACATAGCATTACCTAGTGACTCTTTCACTATGCCGTCCTGCTCAATTACAAGTTGTTTTGCCATTTATTACTTCGTTATTAATATGTCAGGATTATTTACCTGCTCAATCTCATTGAAGCTTGACAAAATATCAGCTCCGTTATTTGTTATTACTACAGCGTGCTCAAAATGTGCTGATGGTTTCCGATCTATTGTCCGTATTGTCCATCCGTCATTCTCCTGAGTAACCTGCCTGCTTCCAAGGTTTATCATCGGCTCAATGCAGATTACCATTCCCTGTTCCAGTTTTACACCGGTTCCCCTACGCCCATAATTAGGGACTTCAGGTTTTTCGTGTAAGCTGGTTCCCAGACCATGCCCGACTAAATCGCGAACTACGGTATATCCAAAGCTTTCGACGTAGGTTTGTATTTCATAACCAATATCACCAACTCTTTTACCAGATGATAATATGTTTATAGCCTTTATCAATGACTCATGAGTACGTTTCATCAACATTTCCAACTCTACTGCCATGGGCAATAAACCAAATGAAAACGCTGAATCCCCAAAATAGCCATCAATAATGGTACCACAATCGATTGAAATAAGATCACCTTCTTTCAATTCGCGTTTCCCGGGTATTCCATGAACTACTACCTCATTAACCGATATACATAGCGTTGCAGGAAATCCGTGATATCCCTTGAAAGCAGGTTTTGCTTTGTGGTCGCGGATAAACTCTTCAGCTATTTTATCGAGAGCAAGTGTAGTAACTCCTGGCTTGATGTGCCTGGCAACTTCCGCTATCGTTTTTCCAACAAGTAAAGAACTCGTACGTATTTTTTCAATTTCAATTTCATTCTTAATGAGAGCCATTATTTCAGTTTTTGTACTGACTAAAAAGCTCCGGCAGCATTGCGTCCTTTAATACGACCCGATTTAGTTAAACCTTCGTAGTGACGCATTAACAAGTGACTTTCAATTTGTTGCAAAGTATCCAAAACAACACCTACAAGGATTAACAACGAGGTACCGCCGTAGAACTGAGCAAACTGGGAACTTACACCCATCATACCAACCAGAGCAGGCATGATTGCAACAAGTGCGAGGAATAATGATCCGGGGAAAGTAATTTTCGACATTACTGAATCAATAAAATCAGCAGTTTTCTTTCCAGGTTTAACCCCAGGGATAAAACCATTGTTCTTTTTCATATCTTCGGCCATTTGGTTAGGATTAACCGTTATAGCTGTGTAAAAATATGTGAAGACAACGATTAAGAGTGCGTAGGTAAAGTTGTACCAGAAACCATTTATGTTAGTAAAGGTAGCTGCAAAACCCTGTAAACTTTCGCTGCTTGCAAAACCAGCAATAGTAAGCGGAAGGAACATGATAGCCTGTGCGAAAATGATAGGCATTACACCAGCAGCATTAACCTTTAAAGGGATATACTGACGAACACCACCATATTGTTTGTTACCTACCACACGTTTAGCATATTGTACAGGTATCTTGCGGGTACCCTGAACTAAAAGGATACAGAGTAAGACCACAAATACGAGCACTGCTATTTCAACGATGAACAATACTAATCCACCACCTTTTTGCTCCATACGTGCAAGGAATTCGCTGAACAGTGCAAAAGGCAGTCGGGCGATGATACCAATCATAATGATGAGTGAAATACCATTTCCAAGTCCTTTATCAGTAATCCGTTCACCAAGCCACATTACAAACATGGTACCGGCAACCAGAATAACTACGGACGATATCCAGAAAAATACAGGCGGGGAAACCACATTCGGATCGAATGGAGTAATAGCCTGAGCTGGTAACTGCGAAATAAGGTTAGCAATGTATCCCGGAGCCTGCAATGCAGTGATAATAACAGTAAGATAACGGGTAATCTGATTTATCTTTTTACGTCCGCTTTCACCTTCTTTCTGCAGTTTCTGGAAGTAAGGAATAGCCATTCCAAGCAACTGAATTACAATAGAAGCTGAGATGTATGGCATGATACCTAAAGCAAAAATTGATGCATTACTGAAAGCACCGCCGGAGAACATATTAAGCAAGCCTAAAAGTCCTGATTCCGATTGGTTCTTTAGATTCATCAATTGCTGAGGATCCACACCAGGAATGGTAACATACGATCCGAACCTGTAGATAAGAATCAGGGCTAGTGTATAGCCGATCCTCTTACGAAGCTCGTCGATTTTATAGATATTTTGTAGTGTCTGAATGAAGCGTCTCATTAAGTTCAGAGTTTAATAACAGTTCCACCAACGGATTCGATTGCCTGAATTGCTTTTTCAGAGAAAGCATTAGCTGTAACACTGATTTTAGCTTTCAGAATTCCACGACCTAAAATTTTGAGTAAGTCTTTCTTACCAAGAAGGCCATTCTCCCTGAGAATTTCAGGAGTAATTTCGATTAAGCCCCTGGTTTCGGTAAGTTTCTGAAGTACATCAATGTTGAGTCCGGTATATTCAACCCTGTTGATATTTTTGAATCCTGATTTAGGTACGCGACGGTATAAAGGCATCTGACCTCCTTCGAAACCGCGTTTGTGTTTGTATCCTGAACGCGATTTGGCACCTTTATGTCCGCGTGTGGAAGTACCACCACGTCCTGACCCCTGGCCCCGACCTATTCGTTTTTCAGATTTTGTAGCGCCTTCTGCCGGCTTTAAATTACTTAGATCCATGTTATATAATTTCTATAAAGGATTTACTATTAAATTTCTTCCACTTTCAATAAATGGCTGATCGCTCTGATCATACCTTCAATCTGTGGTGTAGCTACATGATCCACAGGGCGACCCATTTTAGTAATGCCCAGTGCTCGTAGTGTACGTTTCTGACGTTCGGGTTGTTTAATACCACTTTTTGTCTGTGTAATTCTCACGTTTCTCATCGCGCTATAATTTTAGTGGTTAACCGTTAAAAACTTTATCCATGCTGATGCCGCGAAGCTGAGCTACAGAATGTGCATCTTTAAGTTTACAAAGTCCTTCGATGGTTGCTTTAACAACACTGTGAGGATTTGATGAACCTTTGGATTTAGCAAGTACATCTTTTACACCAACGCTTTCGAGAACTGCACGCATAGCACCACCTGCGATAACACCGGTACCTGGAGCTGCTGGTTTCATAAAAACGAGTGCTCCGCCATACTTACCTAATTGTTCGTGAGGAAGTGTTCCTTTAAGAACCGGTACACGCACTAAATTTTTCTTAGCATCTTCAATTCCTTTTGCGATTGCAGCCTGAACTTCTTTTGCTTTTCCAAGACCATGACCTACTACTCCATTTTCATTTCCAACCACAACGATTGCAGAGAAAGTGAATGTACGACCGCCCTTGGTAACCTTAGTAACGCGCTGGATGGCGACGAGCCTGTCCTTTAATTCGGTATCGCTCGATTTTACTCTATTTGTGTTTACGTTTGCCATAGCTGTAATTAAAATTTGATGCCACCTTCTCTGGCTGCGTCAGCCAGGGCTTTTACTCTACCGTGATAAAGATATCCGTTACGATCGAAAACTACTGACAGAATACCACTTTCAAGTGCGCGTTCGGCAATGAGTTTTCCAACTAATTTGGATTTCTCTATTTTGGTAACTTTTTGATCCGCTATACCTTTAGCGCTTGAGGATGCTGCAGCTAACGTTGTACCTGTAAGGTCATCGATAAGTTGAACATAAATATCCTTATTGCTGCGGAAAACCGTCATGCGTGGGCGTTCAGCTGAACCAGAAATGGTTTTACGAACGCGTTGCTTGATTTTCAGTCTCCTGTATTCTTTATCTACTTTAAATGACATCGGTCGAAAGTATTATTCAGTTCTCAATGATTATTTATCCGATGCTGACTTACCAGCTTTACGTTTCAGTATTTCGCCAACAAACTTGATACCTTTTCCTTTGTATGGTTCAGGTTTGCGCAGTGACCGGATTTTGGCCGCTACCTGTCCAATAAGTTGTTTATCGTGCGATACCATTGTAATAATGGGGTTTTTACCTCTTTCAGTCAGAGCGCTTACTGTAATTTCATCAGGGAGTTCGAACACAAAATTGTGTGAATAACCCAGAGCAAGCTCGAGTACCTGACCCGTAGCGGTAGCTTTATAACCAACGCCTACCAGTTCCTGGTTAACGGTGAAACCTTCGCTTACACCTTTTACCATATTGAAAAGCAATGAGCGGTAAAGACCGTGCATTGACCTGTGGCGCTGTTGTTCGGTTGGACGCTGAACCAGCATCTCATTATTTTCAACCTTAACGATAATATCCGGATCAACCTGCTGTGTCAGTTGGCCTTTGCTTCCTTTAACGGTTACAAGGTTCTTATCTGATACTGTGATTGTAACTCCGGAAGGAATCGTAATCGGTAATTTTCCAATTCTCGACATTCTTTTTTCCTCCTATTAATTAGCTAACGTAACAAATTACTTCGCCACCAACTTTCTGGTTACGGGCTTCCTTATCGGTCATGAGTCCGTGTGATGTGGACACAATGGCTATACCTAATCCGTTAAGGACGCGGGGAAGTTTCTCATTACCAACATAGCGTCGCAAACCCGGTTTGCTAATCCTTTCAATCTGAGTAATAGCAGATTGCTTGGTTACAGGGTGATATTTAAGTGCAATCTTAATTGTACCCGGTTTACTATCTTCCTCAAATTTAAAGTTGAGGATGTAGCCCTGGTCGAAGAGGATTTTTGTAATCTCCTTCTTCAGATTAGATGCAGGAATTTCAACAACCCTGTGGTTGGCCATCACGGCATTCCTTATTCTAGTAAGATAATCTGCAATCGGATCTGTGATCATTTTGTATCTTGTAATTAATTGTTTCTGTGTTTATTTTACCAGCTGGCTTTCTTTACACCAGGTATTAAACCATCGAGTGCCATGAAGCGGAAGTTGATACGTGAAACGCCAAACTGCCTCATATATCCTTTTGGTCTTCCGGTTATTTTGCAGCGGTTGTGCAAACGGATAGGATTCGCATTTCTTGGTAATTTCTGTAAGCCGAGATAGTCGCCGGCAGCTTTAAGAGCAGCACGTTTAGCAGCATATTTATCTACAATCCGCTGTCTTTTTACCTCTCTCGCTTTGAGTGATTCTTTTGCCATAATAGTGTGGATTATTTCTTAAAGGGAATACCAAATTCTTTTAACAGTGCCATACACTCTTTGTCAGTTTTGGCTGTAGTAACGAAGGTAATATCGAGTCCGTTAATTTTAGCAACTTTATCGATTAATACTTCAGGGAAAATGATTTGTTCAGTAATCCCCATGGTAAAATTACCACGACCGTCGAAACCCTTTACATTAATTCCGCGAAAGTCACGTACACGTGGAATAGCTATAGATATGAGCCTGTCGAGAAATTCGTACATCATATCACTTCTGAGAGTTACGCGAACGCCTACCGGCATATTTTTACGCAACTTGAAGTTGGAGATATCTTTTTTCGACTTTGTAGAAACAGCTTTCTGACCTGCTATAGAGGACATTTCGGCTACTCCGATATCTATAATTTTCTTATCCGCTATAGCGGTACCTAAGCCCTGGTTTAAACAAATTTTAACCAGTTTCGGAACCTGCATATGATTTTTGTACTGGAACTGTTCCGTAAGTGCCGGAACCACTTCCTGGCGGTACTTTTCCTTTAGGCGAGCTGAATATTCCATTATTTAATTACCTCCCCGGTTTTTTTTGAAACTCTAACGGTTTTGTTTGTCTTTTCATCTTTTTTGCGTCCGATACGGCTTGCTTTGCCAGAGGCATCAACGAGCATCAGATTCGAGATGTGAATAGGCATTTCCTGTTTCAGGATACCCCCTTTAGGGTTTTTAGCGTTTGGTTTGGAATGTTTGGTTGCAAGGTTTACATTTTCAACGATAGCCTTGTAGCTTTCCATTTCCACTTCCAATACTTTACCGGTTTTCCCTTTTGAATCGCCGGAAAGGATTTTCACGTTATCCCCTTTTTTGATATGAACTTTATTACTCATAGTTTCTTTGAATTAGAGCACTTCAGGTGCAAGTGAAACAATTTTCATATACTGTTTTTCCCTGAGCTCTCTTGAAACAGGCCCGAAAATACGGGTCCCTATCATTTCGCCGGCAGTATTGAGAAGAACAACTGCATTGTCATCGAACCTGATATAGGAACCATCGGCACGACGTATTTCCTTTTTGGTACGAACCACAACAGCTTTAGCTACAGTTCCTTTCTTAATGTTACCTGAGGGAAGGGCTTTTTTCACCGAAACGATGATTCTGTCACCCACTGAGGCATACTTTCTGCGGGTACCACCAAGCACCCGTATACAGAGTACCTCTTTAGCACCGCTATTATCGGCTACCGTAAGTCTTGATTCCTGCTGTATCATAATTATTTAGCTCTTTCAATGATTTCAACTAATCTCCAACATTTTGTTTTGCTCAGAGGACGGGTTTCGGATATGCGGACGGTATCACCAATTCCACAATCATTGTTTTCGTCGTGTGCAGCAAATGTTGAGGTTTTCTTAACGAATTTACCGTATTTAGGGTGTTTTACACGCCTTTCTACCTGAACCACAATGGATTTCTCCATTTTATTGCTTACAACAAGACCGATTTTTTCTTTTCTGAGATTTCTTTCTTCCATTGCTGTGATAATTATTATTTGTTAGCCTTGTTAGCTACTACCGATTCGGATTTCCGCTTGTGCAGCTCAGTAACCAAACGGGCAACAGTTCTGCGGTAAGCTTTAATTTTATTTGGGTTCTCAAGTGGAGAAACGGCATGATTCATTTTCAGCTTGTTGAGCTGCATGCGTTCTTCGTCGAGCCTCTCGATCAACTCGGGAGTTGAAAGTTCACGAATTACTTCTTGTTTCATTTTGCTTCTATTATACGGTTGGCAACTTCTTTGTTATCGGTTAGCCAGATTAAGCTAAATTATCTTCATAATCCTTGCGAACCACATACTTAACGGCTATTGGCAATTTTTGTGCGCCTAAGCGGCATGCTTCCTGGGCTATTTCGGCGCTTACGCCTTCCAACTCAAAAAGTAAACGACCAGGAGTAACACGTGCAACAAAGTATTCGGGAGCACCTTTACCTTTACCCATACGTACTTCGGCAGGTTTTTTTGTAACAGGTTTGTCGGGGAAAATTCTGATCCAGAGTTGTCCTTCACGTTTCATGTAACGTGTGATGGCCTGACGGGCAGCTTCAATCTGACGACCGGTAAGCCACACTTCTTCCAGTGCTTTGATACCAAATGAACCGAATGATAATTCGTATCCACGTTTGGCATTCCCTTTCATTTTACCTTTCTGCTGCTTCCTGTATTTTGTTCTTTTAGGCTGTAACATCGCTAA
>CAZOXJ010000091.1:0-15397 GCA_964583325.1 uncultured Lentimicrobiaceae bacterium | reverse complement strand
CCGACAGAAAAGTTTCCCAAAGCTGTGCTGCCAAGGCGAACAGGGTTCTGGTCGCTGCCATCATCACAATCATGAAGGGTTGCTCCCGGATAGGTGTTTTTCAGTTTACTCAGCAGGTTCACAACTTTCCAAAGCTGGTAGGATACCTTTCTGTATGATTTGTATTTGGCTGAAAGGAATTCTTCAATTTTTTCAGCAGTTCCGGGTTTAAATGCAACACCGGCACAAAGCAGTACTTCGGGCGAATTGAATTTCGAAAAATCTTTCAATTCGCGGCCTGCATCAAAATTCTTTCTCATCCATTTATAAAATGCGGAACCGTATTCGCTTACGATTTGTGAAGCGCACGAACAAAGATTTGTTTTCGAGGTAGTGATTTCACTCTTCAGATTTGCTTTCAGCATTGCTTCAACATAATCCTGCAAATGTTCTTCCGTCCAGTCGAAACCGGCATTCTCCTTCAGCCATTCGCACCAGGCAGTTTCAAATCTTTCGAATTGCCATCCATACAAGGCTGTTTTCTTGAAATATGCGATCATTTTGATGTTAATTTCAATCCAAAGATTTTCGTCAATCACAGTTGAACACGAAAAATTTTCAGGTTTCAGTTCCGAAAATACCTTTTCGAGAATCAATTCCAGTGCATCATCATGCAGATATTCAAGGGTTTTATCCCCGTACCAGTTACTGAAAGCATTCGCGAAAGCAGCATAAACTGAAAGTGAACAGGCACAGGCTTCTGCTTCAGACGGAGGATTGCCTTCGCTTGTAACTCCTTTGTTTATTAGTAAATTCGTTATTTCTGAGATCACCGGATCGCAGGGATTTTCGATAAATCCATCATTGCCAACCCAACAGATTTTCCCTAAAAGATGCGAAGGCAACTCCTGCCGGATCGTACGGTCAGCAAACCTGCGCATATCCAGATTGATGTTAAAAGGCGAAGTCCAGCCGGGCATAACATACGTGAGGCGGAACGAATACGGATCCTCATCGCCGCAAGTTTTGCAGGATCCGTCGTTGCAGGCGGGATACAGTGCATCACCCGGAAATTTAGGCCTGAGCAACAGATGTTCAACAACTATTGATTTCTCGTTTGCACTCCAGCCCAGCAATTCATTCATTATATCGAGTGCAGCAGCTTTCGTGGCAAAAGTTTCCGGATAGGAACCTATAATTTTCGAAGCTTCATCTTTCAGGTTTAGAGAAAATTGCCCGTTGTTATCTTTGATTTCATAAGCATTTTCCTGAATCATCTGTTTGATAATCAGTTTGCAGGCTGCTGAAGTGGCTTCGGATTCATTTGTGGCAATCACTTTAAGCGTTCCGCTAAACCAAACTTTAGCATGGATATCGGTTAGTGCGTATTTGATTGTAAACGGATCAGTTTTTTTACCTGAAACTGTAAATGAGAATGAAAGATCAGGATAGCCAAGCAGCAGGCTGATTCTTTTCGACAGTCCGGAACTATTTTCAGGATTACATACCTGGTGAGTGTAATTAAAGGCTTTTCCTCTGTCGTGGCTGATGACAGGATATTTTTTTAAGAACGAAATTTTATCGTCAATCAATTTAGACGAAGCAACGGTTTTGCCTTGCAGGTTGGTAAGCATAAGCGCGTATTCGCTGAATTGTTCGCCAAAACGTGCCATCAGGTGATTCAGAAAACGGTTGCGCCGCTCAAGGAATTCCGATTTTGTTTCGGCCATACTTTCAAGTCCGGCTTTGGTAAGTCCGTTGGTAATTTCATCGTATCCGGCAATCAGGGCTTCACTGAATTCCTTTACAAAATAAGTTTTATCTACAGTCGGATCGAGGGAAAATAATTTTGAGACATTCGCAATCTGTGTGAATGCGTTTCCAAGCAATTGCTCATAAATATGCAGGTAAGCTTTAAGCTGTTTAGCCTCAGCCCTGCGCTGCGCCGAAACATGTGAAGGCAACCCGGCAGGACTTATTCCATAGGTGGATGGCAGACTGTATTGCACAGGATAATACTCTCCGGTATTCGCAAATTTCCCTGCCGGGACAGGTAAATCATTTTGTGCGCCAATAAATTTGGGCCTTTCAGCTTCGCCGCGCAACTGTGTCAATGTATTTTTAACTTCATCCATCCGGGGGTGGAATGGCAATCCGTTTTTATAAAACAGGAAACGTGAAAAATTCTGGTACAGACGTGGCTGGTGCAAATCTGTAATGTACATAAGCCACGAAGCACTGATTTTTTCGGCTTCGAAAACTGGTTTCGCGTTGATCCATTTCGGGTCGGCAGCGCCTTTAACAACATTTCCGGCTTCATCATACTTGGTGAGAAGCAGGTTGTTAACCGCAATTACGCCTTCAATTTCCATTAAAAGATTGATGATATCCGAAGTGCGGAGTACTTTTTTCAGCGAAGCCTTCTCAAGGTCATCAGCTTTGAGAAAACCGTTATTTAATTCCGGTCCGTTAAAAATATCTTCAACAGGAACATTCCCGGCCATCATTTCCTGCAAGGAGTAAAAATTGACCGGCGGATTAAAATATCTCTCAATTTCGAACCATATCCGGGCCTGAACCAGTTCAATATCAGCATCTGCAGCAACTTCCACATCGGCACATACGGCAATGTCCTCGATGCCAACACCTTTAATACGGCAAAAATCTTCGTCGAGGTTGCGGTGATCGTGCAAATGGGTTTTCGCAGCTTTTATGTATTCTTCAACTTTTAAAGTTTTAAGGCGGTAAAGACCTATGATTCCTGAAAGCCCTTTGTCCTCGAGAATGGTTTTTATTTCGGTAACCGTACTGTCATTTTTCGCTGTAGTATCTCCAATAAACCGGATACTTACGTTTTCGATCACAATTTTTTCACCGCCTGGAACAAGCTCAATTTCGAAGCCTGCGTAGAAAATATTTCTCCAATGCCTTCTCAGATAAGCATCTTTACCGGCATTGTCGAGCAAAGGATCGGTAAGCACATCATAAGTTAATGTAGCTCCCAGATGCAGAAGTTTCAGGTTATAGGAAGCACCGTTTTCGAAATTGAAAGCATCGTTACTTTCTATGAAAAGCTTCCATGCATTGATGTTTTCAAATTTCCATTCAGGGAAATGTAATTCAATTACAACCGGATGCGGATTTCCATCATCATCAAAAATAGTATAGGTATGCTCTGTTTTATGATCGTTGAGATCGCCAAGTCCGGGATCAGGTTCAAGCTCAAGCAAAATATCGTAAAGACCTTTCGGCGAAACCTTCATCGACTTGATTGAAGTTTTCACAGGTTTCTCAAACGAAAGATTCAGCTTATCCTCGTCACACCAGGCATAGTATTCAGCATCACAGGCGCATTCCTTACAAAATACCCATGCGTTGCGAACCCCTTCGAGATCAATAAGTATGCGGCGGAAATCATTTGGCGTCCAGGGATTTATGGTTAAAATTTCTCTTGCCGTAAAAAATGCCTGGTCAGGGAAAGGATTCAGCCCGGTAGCCGGTCCTTCGGGAGTGAGAATGTCTTTAATATCGCGGCCTGTGCGGTAAGCCAGATCGGTGATGGCATAGCAAAGCGCCTCAAGAATAGTAATTCCCGGATCATGGGTGTTGTAGTCCGTCCATTGGCGGCTGCCCATCTGTTCGATAAAGCCTATGCCATCCTTTCGCAGTTTGTAATAGTCCTGTGCGGGATTCAATTCGGGCTTTTTAGCTATGGAAACAGGTTTTTCGCTCATGACTCGCAGTTGCATTTTTCAGAAGAAACAATTTCTTCCGAAGGGTTAATTACAATGATCTGATGCTGAATGGCCGGAACCGAAACTAAAATGGAGACGGCCAGGGATCCCTCGATCTCGTTTTTATCGGATGTCCCTTTTTTATCCGGCAAATCGTGGAAGAGTTGCACATCAGTAACATAATCCACATAGGTTTGCTCTTCAACAAAATCAATGAGTACCGATTTATAGATTTTTCCGCCGAATGAAGGATTTCCGCCTTCCGGAAATGCCCATGGCGAAAGAAACCGCATTATAGATTCCTGAAGGAGGTTTGTATAGAAAGTTTCGTCGAAACCATCGTAAAACCGAACTTTCATATTTACTCTTACCTCTTCGAACTGGGGATTGCGGACATGCAGTTTTACGAAACACGAAACCCGTTTTTCAATAAAAGCGGCAATATCCTGCAGCATTCCAAGGCTGGTAAAAGGGCGCAACGGATTGCGCAGGTTATGGAATTGTTTGTTGGGAATAGCTACAATGGTAACTTGCCCCGGCGCAAGTTCCCGGTAAATACCTGTTCCGCTGTCGTTGGGTTCGTATTGGGTATGATTCAGGCACTTAGCCCTGTAAATTTCGGGAAACGCTTCGAGCAGCAGTTGCTCATAATCCCATAAGGTTACAGCTCGGTCTTTATGCCTAAGCCGTTCGCTGATTCGTGTATAAAATGCTGCAGGAATTTCAGCTCCCCGCCCTCCGAATGAATCGAAAGGCTGCGAAATGTTTTTAACTGCCGAAACAGGAATATTCAGTTTGCTGATGGTGCCGGCTGGTAACACTTTTGAAGCAAAAGAAGGATCATTTTCCTGGTCACTGAATTCGGTCAGCAATCCCTGGGCTGCAACCATGATAAGCCTGCAAACAGCATCGCTGTGGGAAGAAACAGCTGCCCTGATCCAATGCTGTCCGGGCGCTAATAAGCTGTTTGCATCCGATGCATCCTTGGGAATTGCGAAAGTAATAAGTCCCGATTTTAATAAGTCGTCAGTCTGATCTTCCACTTCGTTCAGGAAAAATTCAATCCATTCGTTGTTTCGCAGATAGCTCCAGTTTATATGCTGCGGAGGTTTTTTCGAAAGCGGATCAGCTGTTCCGTCAGCTACCTGGAAGAAAAGCGCCAGGTTTTGCGGAGGTTTCAGTCCGGTTACCCCGATAATAAATTCCGATTCATGATACACTGAAAGGCCTTCGGGAATTAAATTATCAGAGCTGTTCAAATGCTTAAACTGCGGCAAAAGATATATAGAACTGTCAGGCGCACTTGTTTTCAGAAATGCATGTTGCTCGGCAAATCCGAAAGGACTGATATGCAATAACCTGGCTGAGCGGTTTTCGAAATTTGCTTTCTGTGCCGTATCGAAATCAATCGTTTGAATAGCCGTATATCCTGCAGTAATCGATTCGATTACAGGAGTATAAGGCTCTGTTGGTTTTGTGGCTGAAATTCCTTTTGCCACTGCCAGAATATAATCCGACAATGCTGACATGTATGTTTTATGACCCATCCCGAAAGGCAAAGTAAGGCGGGCAAATCCTGTTTTTGTCTTAATACTGAACTGTGCATCAGTTGCGAAACCGGGCTGATCATTTTTATTGAATTCGCCTGCGGGTGGTTTTAAATTGATTTTCACTTCGTTGTCACCATCAAAAAGGGTTTGGTAGCTGATATCGCTCCATTGTCCTTCTTTCAGGAAAGTTACGTTGGCCCAGGGAACAAATTTGGTGTAATAATCGTAAGTGGCTGACGGATAGTATTGTTCCCATGCCAGATACGCAACCGATTTGATATCCGGAATGTTTTTCCAGCGAATGGATAAATTACAATCCGCAATATTTTTCTTGCTGAATATCTCGTTGCTGCCTATAATCAGAGAACTTCCGGATTCGGGAATAGCTCCGAAAGGTAAGAATGGTTTAGCGGCATCAATATATCCAAAATCATTTGATAGGGTAAGGTTTTTAACCTGATCAACCGTTACCTGTAACTCGATTTGTTTCAAAACAGTATTTTCAAACTGGCTGTATAAATAATCTTTGTCAGCTACATTCTGCAGTTTCACAATTAGAACCGGAGAAATGCTATCGAAGTTGTAACCATGTTTTTTTTGATCATAAGCAATAATTGCTGAATCGTCACCGGAAAGTGAAACCGTTAACCGCAGGTTATTACCAGTGGTTGCCACGAAACCGGATGGTGATTTTTCAATCCAGCCTTTTTCGCCAGTAAAAAGGCAGACGAAGTTTTCCGCTTTTTCTTCACCAATATTTCCTTCAAAACCGTTTACCGTAAAATTGATGGTTATATCTCTTCTCCCTTCGGCTAACCATAAGTAATGTGAAACAATAGCGAAACCTACTTCAGCAGCAGGCATCTTTACGTCCTGAAGTTTTCCGTTTGAATATATTTTATTGAAGAACGGATGCCACGACTGATCGGCAGAAGTGAGTTCAGCACCTAGCCCATCATCTGAATCAGCTGCAGGCGATGCGTACAACCTTCCGGTTTGCTTTTTTGAATTCAGGTCGGTTCCAACATCTTCGGATCCATGGCGGTATAAAGTTTGAAGCGATGTAACTTTAGCCTGGTTGGCGATAAGGTCGCGTTTGTTGGCAAAAAACGCTTCAATTCCTTTATCATCTTTTCCTGCTTTGAAAAACTCCCCTTCTTTAATTTGATGCGAAGCTGCTTGTTTGGCCAATTCGACAATCAGATGTGCTTTCGCTGGCAAGGCCGGCTTTTCTTTTAGCTGAAGCACTTCGCGATAATAAAAATCCAAATGACGGGCAGTGATGGTATTGGCTTCGGTTCGCGCATATTCCATCAACCGCAGGAAACTCAGGAACAGTGTGTAATGCGGATCGTGTCTGTCCCAGTTGGTGAAAGTAAACTCCAGTGCCTGCAGAGCTTCGTTAATCACCCTGGCAAAAACTTTTAGGAACTGATCGGCTATGGAGGTAAAGAGATTATGTGTGGCAATGTGGTTGGTTCGGTCGAAAATGCTTCCGGCCGGATTTCCATAAACGGTAGGATCAGCAGAAATGCCTGCTACATAAGAGTTCCAGTCAGGAGAACTTTGTGTAATCCAGTCTTTTGAGAAACCTGAATCTAAAACCGTCTGGTACTTTTCAGGTAAAACACCCAGTATTTTAATGCTTGTTATTGGTGCAACATCGGCTACCACTGCAATGGAAACTCCTGCTTTCTGGTACGAAATCAAGCGGCTAAAAGCTGCAGCGAGCTGCGATTGAATAAGATTTTTCAGTGTGGATTTCAGAGGCAACTCTGAAGGGAGTCCTTCTTTTAAAACATCGAGTTGTTTGGCGAGGGTGGCCAGGCAACTGAAAATGCAACTCAGATTATTGGTTAATTCATTCTCTTTTAATTCATTATCAAGGTTATTCAGGAAATCGAAATACGATTTGATCTGCGTTTTATAATCTTCAATATTCTGAACGCCGGCCATCGCCAGTCTCAGCGATGGATCGGTGCTGAAAAAAGGTGCCCAGTTACCATTAGCAGTATTGGTAGCATCAAAATACGTTAAAAATTGGGACAAAGCCTGGGCAAATATCATTCCATGAGCCGCACCATGCTCATTAACCGGCACATAAACAGGGTTCAGAGCTGGTGAAAGCCGCTGCTCCTGGTTTGCTCCATCGCGGATCAGTTTCAGCGGATCTGAGTTTTGATTACAGTCAACAGGCTTTGCCATAAAATATTGTATTTTCAGATAATTGGATTAACGGAAGTGGTAAGATTAATATCGGTTCCTTCCAGTTTATAGAAAGGAAAAACGAAATTGAAGCGCGAGTTGGTTGTTTTTACGCGGTAGATGATTTCGATCAGAATTACGCCTTCCAATTCGCGGCTATCGTCAAGAGTTACTTTTTCGAGTTCGATGCGGGGTTCGTGGTAAAGAATTGCTGATTCTATTTTGTCAGTCATCAGCGTTTTCATCCGGGTATCGAGGCTTTCGAAAATGAGTTCATCGAGGTTGCAACCGTATTGAGGTAACATTACCCTTTCGCCCCTTATAGTCCCAAGCAGGATTTCCAGGCTGGAAGCAATATCTGCTTCCTGTTCCAGCATTTTAACGCTGCCACTTTCGTGGTTGAAGCTTGGCGGAAATGACCATCCGCGTCCAATAAATGCCAGGTTTTGTTCCATATTCTTGTTTTTCAGTTCCGGGTATTTTCGTTTTTTTTGACTATTAAATATTCATTTGATTCGTATTTATCCGCCGATTAGAACAGTTGGTGCTCCCGGACCGGTGATTGTTCCTCCGGCTGCGGTTAAATCAAGGATACGTGCTGCAGGCAATCCTCCTATTAGTACTGTTGTTGAACCTTTTACAATCACATCTACACCACACGAATCACTTAATCGTGCTGCCGGAAGACCGGCAATCAAAACAGTTGGCGCTCCAGGCGGAATTATTGGTGTTGGAATGCCACTTGTAGCAATGCTTACAATCATATCGGTTATTCGGGCGGCTGGGAGCATTTGGGGGTGGGGTTTAGGGTTTGGGGTTTAGGGGTTCAAGGTTCAATGTTCAAGGGTTCAATGCTTAAGGTTCAAGGTTTGATGTTCAAAAGTTCAGTAGGCAAAATAAGTTTTACTTCTTAGTGACTCTCAGTGATCTCAGTGCCTTAGTGGTTTATCTCTCCAGACAATCAATCCACTCAATCTCATCAATCTCATCAATCCCCTCAATCTCATCAATCCCCTCAATCTCATCAATCCCCTCAATCTCATCAATCCCCTCAATCCCTTCAATCTCATCAATCCCCTCAATCTCATCAATCCCAATTAATTTATCTGCACCATCCCCCCTTGTATCACCACCGTCGCACTCCCTTTAACCGTAGTACTGGCACCCGAAATTTCTGCACTCGCCGTTCCTTCTGCTTTAAATGATGACGTAGCTTTTGCTGTCATATTTACACCTTCTATTTTTAAATCGGTAGCAGCTTTCAGCGTAAGTTCCTTTATGCTTTCAATCACAATACCATTATCGTCCATTGTAATTTTATTTCCATTCTGATCTACAAGTTTTATCCCTTTATCTTCTTCCGAAAGCAAAATTTTATTTCCTGCCGGAGTTTCGAGAGTGATGATTTTTTTTTCATCATCAAAAGTGAATTTCATCTTTTCCCGGCTAACATACCCTTTGAAATGGTTACTGTCTTTTGCCGGCTCAGGCGCAGGATTATGGCTGCTGTGCATCATTCCGAGTACAACAGGGTGGCGTGGATCATCGTTGATAAAACCTACAATAACTTCATCGCCGATTTCGGGGCGGAAAAAAGTTCCGCGCTCTTTTCCTGCATCCAGTGTCGAAATCCGCGCCCATATTCCTTCTTCAGAGGTACTTATCAAAGGCAGTCGTACTTTAATTCGGTCCTCACCTTCGGGATCATTTTCAAGCGCTGTTACAATTCCAGTCTGCAAACCGGTAACTGACGGAAGAAGCCCGGCGGCAGGCATAGGTCGTAGGTTGTAAGTTTCAGAAAATAACTCAGGGTTAAGACCGAGTTGCACATCTGTAGTCCAGTTGCCCTGTGACAGGGAATGCCGCACGCCCGAAACATACATTTCGCCTTCGAAGCGTTCGCCAACGCCTGTGATTTCAATTATCTTACCTGGCATAACACCTGCAAATCCCTGAAAACTAGCTCTGCCACGAATTCTTGCGAGGCGTTCCTTCAGTAATCTTCCGTTTGCCCATGCTTTGAGCTCGGGCTCGCTTAGTTTTCCACCGTGTTGTATTTCGAGTGATTCGCCTCCAATAACTTCGGACAGCTGGGCGGCGGAGAGGTTACCATTATTTGTACCTGCAGGTTCTGACGCTTCAGATTCAATCATTTCCTGATCGGACGAATTCCAACTGCTGGCTTTAATTCCTTTGCTCTGTATACGGGCATCGATTTCGGCATCAAATTCAATTAACGACACTCCAAAAGTGACTTTTACAACGCTTGCGCCTCCGGTATCAGGTTTTGCAATTTTCACTTTTCCATCTTCAACCATAACCAACTGCCCGTTGGCTTCGGCCCGGCACAGCATAAAATCCCAATCCGTTGATTCGTATTGAACCACTTCTTTTAAATCGGGAACGGTAGTTTCCACCTCTTTACTTAAACCGTAAGGCGAAATCAGTTCCTCCATAATATCGCTGTCTTTCTTGTCGGCAAAATATTTGCTTTTGATTCCGCTGGTCATTTTAACAGCCTCATCGCGGCATTCAACTATAAGCTGACTTCCGTTATTCCTGATTTTTATACTGTGTTTAACAATAATTCCTTTAAATACACGGTCATTCTGCGAGCGGTACCCAAGTTGGATTTCTACCTTTTTGCCCGGAATAAAAAAGCCGGAATCGCTTGCTTCGAAGGTTCCTGTTGATGCTTCCCCATCGAGCAAATGAATGGTTGCCGAAGGTATCCTGTTCAGCTCGCGGTTAACGGAAACGGATATTACCTGATACATCCCCGGCAACTCAACTCCATCAAGCAGGATTGTCATTGAGCAAACATCGGGTGTTTCATTTGTTGGTATAACAGATTGGGAAGGCATGATTTAGCGCGTTTTTTCGAGTGGTGGGAAAAAGATGTCTGTTCCGGGTTTTAACCGGCGGAAATTATCGAGTCCGTTTGCTTCGGCAACCTGGAGGTAATATTTTGGATCGCCATAAATCCTGTAGCACATCAGGGGAAGGGTATCGCCGAATTTTATTTTTCGCACATGTGTGAGGTCGGGCGAACTCCGGTTTTCCTGTGCCGCACGTTTCTGCTCCTCGATGCTGCTTCTGAATTTTACTGTTGCCGAGGCCCGTATTGGCGTTCCATCGGGTTTAAATAATTTGTGATTGATAGAAACTTCGGTAACGCGACCTTTGAAAATGGAATTTTCGCCCCACACCAGTTTGAAATGCCTGGGCTCGTGTGAGTCGCCTTTATATGCAATCAGGACGTCCTTGAACTTTTTAAGATCTTCGGCAATATTGGCTCGTGACTGCCCGTCAATAATACCGGTATTATCGAAAAGGAATTCAAAAGTAATTTCTTCGGGTTCGGTGTACTCATACTTCAACTGTGCGCCACTGGTTCCTTGTCCCTGGGTTCCTCCCGAAAATTTCAGCTTATACTGCAGCGTATAACTTTCGGGATTGATAAGTGCCTCGAACATATCGTCAGCGTCATTCACACCTCCGTTTTCGGCTTTCTCCGAATCCGAAAATGCCAATATCAGCATTTTTTCAAGTTTTCCTGTTTCAGGCATCAGCGTTCGGTTTTAGTTTTTAAAATTTCCATTACCTTTTCAACACATGCGGCAACAATATCCTCAGTATAATTGGTATTGAAAGCAGCAGCGGCAGCGCCGGATGAAGCATTTTGGGCATCAGCCTGGCTTGTATCGGGGCTTGTTACCGACACTTTAATATGAAGTTCTCTGATTTCGATTGGCATAATTGAAAAGGATTAATTTGAAAACATTGTCATTGCGGGTTGTCCCTTAGATTCATCTGATTTTTAGCTGAATGCTATTGAACGGTAAAGTACCTGTAGGTGAGCTCCATGGTTTCAATCACAACTGCATTTTCGGTTGAGTTCAGGTCGCTGATCAGCCATTTTTTTGGAATAGCCTGGGTTACTTTCCACGTTCGCAGAGGTTCTCCGTTTTCATTCATCAGGATCACATTTATGTCGGTAGGCTGGAAATCCCTATCGCGAAAAGCCCTTGTGAACCAGTTTATAACTTCGGACCCGACAAGCATTCCGCGTTTCAGCACCATATCAGCATACCTGGTACGAACAGGTAATTTATGTTCGAAACGGTTTTCGCCGCCTTCTCTGAAGTTTTCGTATTCATATTCTACTGAAAGGCCCGATACAGACTGGAATCTGGCATCGTTGATCTTATCGCTGATACCAAATTCCACCTTATAATAGAACCCCCAGGGCGGATAATACTCAGCAGCGCCAGCCATAATTACCTTACCAGAGTAAATCCTTCATGTGCAATTTCCATGCTTTCGATCGCTACTTCGTTGGCATCTGATTTCAGATCGGGCGCAGTAACTTTCACAGGGAAACAACGGGCTGCTTTCCATACGGCAACGGGCTCATGTTTTTCGTTCATCAGCCGCACAACCACATCGCGGCGCTGGCCGGTACGATCGTTAGCAATTGAATCTAACCAGTTGTTGTAGTCGAAGTCGCCTTCGAATTTTCCTCTTTTCAGCGTAATGTTGCTGAATTTACGCATGCCAGGCATCTTGATTTTACTGAAATCTTTACTGTCGCTGTGCCTGTATTCAATCACTTCTACCTGTTGATCCATTCCGGTAACTTCGGTAAAACTGATTTTAACTCCACCCCAGTCAACCTGGTAATGAAATCGGGGTAACGGATATTCGAGTGCCATATCTTTTTATTTTTAAAATGAGTGAAAATGAAATGCTAGTTTAGAAATTCGGATCAGGATTCAGCCATCTTATGCGAGAACCTGAGAATGATAAATTCAGCCGGACGAACTGCAGCCATTCCAATCTCAACGATCATCCGTCCTTCGAGAATATCCAGAGCCGTCATTGTTTTTCCTAAACCAACAGCTACATAAAATGCGTGTTCGGTTTTTATGCCTTGCAATGCTCCCTGTCGCCATAATGTGGTAAGGAAATTTTCGATCATGGCCTGCACCCTTACCCAGGTATTGGCATCATTGGGTTCGAAAACAAACTGTTCGGTTGCTTTTTTTACTGATTCTTCAACAAAATTGAAGAAACGGCGAACACTCACATACCGCCATTCGTTATCGTTGCCTGCCAGTGTACGTGCTCCCCATACCAGGGTTCCCTTTCCGGTAAATGCACGTATGGCATTTACTGATTTGCCGGCAGTCACATCCACATTCATCTGATCCTGATCCACATTGGCAAATTGGATGGCAGGCTGGATAACTGCATTTACACTCACATTGGCAGGAGCTTTCCATACACCCCGGCTGCTATCCACTGCAGCATAAATTCCTGCAATGGCACCCGATGGTGGAAGTTTGCATGGCATATCGATAATGGCGGTTTTTGCCATTTCGTATTTGCGGCTATCGGCTGCTTTTAATGTATTGAGCTTTGGTGCAGGTCCGGCAACTGCAGTGCCGTTAAGCACTGTGTTAACATCTATTTTTGTTTCGTCAAAAGAATAGTCGAGAACGGTTTCGATGTTTGGACCATACGCGGCACCGTACTTCAGGTTGTTTGTGCCTATGCCGTTATTTCTGAAATTGTTTATGCCGGTTAACAGAACCGCTGCCGGATTCGACATAGATACAGCACCGCCATGAACATCCATAATTACAAACCGGTCTTTCAGTGTTTCGCATTGAAGCAGAGCTGCATCCTGCAAGGCTTTAAAATCAGCAATTGCAGTCAGGTTTTGAGCTTCAGGAAATAGGATAAGCGTTGGTTCATCTTCTTTGGCAAGAGCTGTTAATCCTGCTTCGAGTTCGGTTTTTACCAGTGCTGCGCCAAAAGTTGGTTTGTAGCCGCCAACCGAAATAATCCAGCACGGACCGCCGCCATTGGCAAAAAACATCTGCAGCGAATAATACATGATGTGCTTTGACCGGGCTGATTCAGCAAGCGATGCTACCGCTTTGAGCTCAGTTGTAACAGTGCTTACCTGTGTTTCGTGAAGTGTTACTACAATGCCCTGCTCAGGCTGCGGTCCGCCGAAATAGTTGTTAAATTCAACCATCGATGATATTCGCGTAGGCTTCAGCCTTAAGTCATCAGCCACATCCATAGTTGCTTTTTCGGTATATCCGATAAATGCTGGTATTGCTGTTTCCACCGGAGCAATAGAGGGCGGAAATTTTGGAATCTCTTCCACATAAACCCCTGGGGTCTTGTACAATGTTGCCATATTGATTTGTTTTAACGTGATTAGAGGATTAGTTATTCAAATATTTCTGTGTAAATTTTTAGAATTCTGTTTGTAGGATCATTGTTTTGGTATTGCACTTTAACTGCTGATAATGAAGGTTTTCGTTTGTTGGCTCCTGCATTTCCTGATGCTGTAAAAGGTAAAGGTGTGCTGCTTTCGGAAACTTCGGCACCGGTGTTTTTATTGAGATATTTCCAAAATGCCGACCGGTTTTTAAACCGCAGCTGGAAAACCGGAAACGATGCTTTTGCATGACCGGCAGCGGTACAACTGAAATCAGGATCGGATGGATTAACAGCTGAAATGGATATTAACCCAAATACCTGGTCCGGAATTTCAGGTGTTAGTTGAATTCCTTTTTCCGGAGTTCCTGTTAATCCAGCAGGAGGAATAATTGCAGGAGTGTCATTTTGATTCACAAAAACCGGCATATTTAATGCTGTAGCATTAATTTGCTGAATAGTAGCTCCTGGTTGGTCGCTGCTGAGCTGCACCAAAGCTCCGGCAGTAATATTCAGAAACTCAACCTTATCGTTGGCAGCAGCTGCAGGAATTTCTTTTGAAAGGAATAATTGCTTTTCACTATTTAATGTCCTGTGCATACCTGTGAGGTTTGAGAAAACAGGAACGTTTTCCTTAAACCGCAAAATTTTCTCTTTCGCAGGGTAATACAATTCGACGATTTTATGACTGATAAATGTGAGGGCGGTATAATTGTAAAATGCAGGATCAATAATGGTTAGAATAAAGGTAAATGTTTCATCATCAGCAATTTTAGTTGTTTCCGGAACCGCAACAACCAATCCGATAGCAGTGTTTTTACAAACGCCGTTTAAAGCTTTGATCTTATTTTCGGTTGACTGGTCAGGTTGTATTGAAATAAATTTACGGCAGTCGAATGTTAGCAGCAATTTATTTCTCTGTGTTTCGGGTAATGCATCAAAATTAGTAGCTCCGGAGTCCAGCCAGTAATGGTGGAGCAGCCGGACCTCAAAAAGGCGCTTATAACCGGTTCGGATACGTTCAGCCATTTTCAGGGATTGTTTTTATGATAAAATTCATTTACAACTTCAGTTATCAGGCCGCTCTCGTTGTATACAGCACGAAATTTAAGATCCAGCATGCGCATCATATACATGACGAAAGGATATTGTTTGCCACCAAGTGTCCCCCACATATGGTTTACTTCTTCCATACTGGGAGAGTAGAGATCGAAAATCATTTTGAATGATTCGAGCCTGTCGAGTGCGTTAAGCGGTGCATTGGCAGTGATCGAAGCCGGCGAAACCGAATCCTGTGTGAATACATTCCTCGACTGGAAAAAACGAATGGCACGCGACAAGGAGAGCAACGCATCATCATAACTGGTATGAGTTGCGGTGATCAGGATTTGGAAATTCAGGAATACGGGTGGATTTTCGTAGGTCGCTCTCAGCGAAATGTCGTTCCTGACATAATTGGGGAGATTTTTCAGGGTTTTTTCTTCCTTAATATTCACGACGGAAAAAATAAGCTTATCCCTGACCACACCTCCATTGTTCACACCGCCGGCAATACCTTCGGCCAGGTTACCCGACTGCACTTCGTTATCCGATGCAGCAATATTGTAAACATCTTCGAGATGTTTCTTTAATTCATTAATAATAATGGTTAGCCCGTGCGAAATCATAACCGATATTTTATTTTAAATCTGT
>CAZOXJ010000090.1:0-15652 GCA_964583325.1 uncultured Lentimicrobiaceae bacterium | reverse complement strand
TCTTTCTTTTATTCCTTAACTAAATGACATTGCCCTAACGGGGCTGTCCCGTTAGATTATTTGCGCAGCAAATAGCTGTTGGTAGAAAGCAAATTAAGATTTCAAAAAAAGTCCCGTAGGGACGATATATTTTTTTAACCGGACACCAATGAAATTAAATCAATATATTATAATGCGTGGAAAAATTTGCTAATACGTTTCAGGATTTCCCCGAAAGGAAGGGAACATGCTGAAATAAAATCAAATTATGCCTTGTACCCATATATCCAACAACAGTTAGTGTCAATGAAAAAATCACTGGCATAAGCTCACCCAGGAGCAGAAAAAGTTATAAACGGGTAGTTCGGTATATAAACAGGGCCTGCTGAAAAACTCCGAAGGAGTTTAATTTTAATAACCTCCGGTGCAACCGGAGGTTATAGGAATCCTGCAGATCAACCCCGAAGTGGGTTGAATAACATTATTATAGTGAAATTGAACCCTTTCAGGGTTCTGGCTCATGTGTCTTATATAATCCAACAGTTTCACTGGTAGTTAATAAAATTAAATCCCTTCAGGATTTTAAGTTCTGATAAAGATTAAGATGTAAAAGAAACAAATAACAGTATCACAAAAGCATGCATCCGTATCCTTGAGTAATTTATCATATGATTGCATGTCATTCATATAGGTGTTTTTCAGCAGGCCCTGATTAAACACCTGGAAAGAATTCGCCCGGTAACCTGGCCCAAAACTAATCAGGACAGTGGAACCGGGCTAATAAAACGCTGGCTGTACCAGCAATATGACCGATATTATTTCTTCGGATTTTTTACTTTACTTTTAAAATCCGGAGCTGGTTTAAATAGCGGAACAAAGTGTTCAGGAACAATAATTGATGTTTTTGCCAGAATATTTCGTGCGGTTTTCTTAGCTCTTTTTTGGAGATGGAAAGTACCAAAGCCTCTTAAATAAACGTTTTCGCCGTTTATCATGGCTAATTTTACAGATTCCATAAACTCATTAACAGTGGCTACTACATCTTCTCTGGAGAGTTGGGTTTCCATTACGATTCTTTCGGCAATTTCAGCTTTTGTCATGTTGGTCGATTTTTATTGTTTACGAGAAAAATAGAATGCTAAGTTAAAATAAAAAAGCAAATACTACTTAAAACACCACCAAAAAATCAGCAACATAATAGTAAAAATACCGAATTTACCAATCTATCCGAAATTAATTACCAGGAAACGATACCAGTGATAAACCCAATGATTGAATTAGTTTACCCTTAAGGCTACATTCGTAAAAATCAATTTATCAGCTACTTGTAAATATGAAATTTATATTACCGTATGTGCCTATAAATTAAATCGTTCAGCGGTTAAGGGCTGTCAGCTTTTTGATCCGGCAAATTCAGTATATGGCATAGTGAACCGGAAGGTTGCGCCTTTACCCACTTCACCCAATGCACTGCAGCGTCCACCGTGACGAGTAACTATACTGTTAACGTTTGCCAGGCCGATACCTATACCTTCGAAATCGCGGGGAGTATGTAAGCGGCGAAATACACCGAACAATTTATCGGAATGTTTCATATCAAAGCCTACACCGTCATCTTTTATATAGAATGTCAATTCCTTATCATTCAGGGAGCTTCCTATTTCGATAGTGGCGTCAGCATTCCTGCCTGTATATTTAATCGCATTCGAAATAAGGTTAACCCATACTTGTTTCATGAGTTGCTCATCCCCTTCGCAATCATGTATCTGCTTAACAATAAAAGTAATTTTCCTGTTCTCATCTTTCGGATGCAGAATTGATATCAACTGGTTAATGAGCTGCGCTGAATTGATAGTAGTTTTTTTCAATTCCGTATGATTAATCCTTGAAAATGAGAGCAAGGCATCAATAAGTTTTTCCATTTCAACGGCGCCAGCGGAAATTAATTTCATAAAACGAAGTTCTTCTTCCGTTTGCGAACCGGCTTTAATATCCTGCAATATTTGAATAAAACCGTTGATATGTCTTAAAGGTGCCCTTAAATCATGAGATACCGAATAAGAGAATGCCTCCAGTTCCTTGTTGGTTGTCTCAAGTTGGAAAGTGCGTTCGGCAATGCGCTGTTCCAATTCCAGGTTCAATTTGTACAATTCCCTTTCGCTGTGTTCTGTTTTCGCTATGGAAGCGATTAAGTCAGAATTTGAATTTTCAAGCTCCAGTGTCCGTTCCTTAACTTTTTCTTCCAGAATCTGGTTTTGCTTTTGCAATTGCTGGTGCAGGTATTTTGTTTCGAGCAGATTTTTAATCCGGAGGCTCACTTCGATCAGATCATATGGCTTGGAAAGAAAATCCTTTGCCCCCTGCGCTAAAGCACGTTGTTTTGCTTCGAGTGTGATATCAGCTGTAAGAATCAAAACAGGCAGATATGAATCAGCAGGAATCATAGACTTGATCTGATCCATTACCTGGTATCCCGAAAGAAAAGGCATTAACAGATCCAGTAGGACTAAATCAGGATTGAACGAGCTGATCATACCAGCTACCAATCGCGGATCAGTAAGAGCAGTATAATTTTCATATCCCTGAACCTCAAGCAATCCGGTAAGGACGTCAATATTAGCCTGATTATCATCAATGATCAGGATACGTGCATTTTTTAAAGTTGAATCAATCATATCATTCCTGTTAATAAGTTTTATACTGCATCTACCTGTTGTTCTGCCAGCGGCAATTCAATCCAGAACGTACTGCCTTTACCATAAACGCTTTCGGCTCCAAAAGAGCCAAGCATGGCCTCCATTAGTTTTTTTACAACCGTAAGGCCCAGCCCTGTACCTTCATTTTCGTGTTTTTCCGTTCCGATACGCTCAAAGGGCTTAAAAAGTTTTTCAATATTCTCCGGTTTAATTCCAATGCCGTCATCCAGTATGGAAATCCTTATCCTGGCTACTTCGTCAGGAAGTGTTTTCAGCAATTCAGTTTTAATTATCACTTTTCCGCCATGGCGTCCGTATTTCACTGCATTGCCGATTAAATTTGAAAGCACCTTTTTCAGGCGGCCAGGGTCAGCTAATAAAAAGAACTCATTTGCCGGAGAACCAATCAGTATGGTTTTCATATCTTTAGCTAATACTTCGGTGTTCAATTCATCAAGGGCCTCAATTAAAACGCCACTTAAACTTACGGGTTGAACGGAAAGTGCCAGCTTGCCTGTTTCGATGTCGGTAATATCGAGTATTTCGTTGATCAATCCAAGCAGATGTTTGCCACTGTCTAAAATATGATTTACTCCTTTCCTGTGCGAAGGAGTGAGTTCGCCCATGCCCATCAGTTGTGCGAAACCAAGTACTGCGTTCATTGGTGTTCGCAGTTCGTGACTAACACGCGACAGGAATGCACTCTTATCCTCACTTGCCTGCTCTGCTTCTGCCCTGGCCTGCCTTATTTTTTCTTCAGCAAGTTTGCGTTCGGTAATGTTAAAAAAGGATATTACTGACCCCTCCGGTTTCCCATCAATTATGATGGGATTCGACCAATACTCAACAGGAAAGAATGTACCATCAACCCTCCAGAATACTTCGTCAGAAACATGTATAGCTTCTCCTTTAAGGAAGGATTTATGAATCCGGCACCCGGATTCGTCATTTAAAGTACCATCAGCATGTGAATGATGAATGAGCCTGTGCATATTTTCCCCTATCAGCTCCATGTCGCCTTCATAGCCAATTAATTGACGGCATGCTGTATTCGAAAATGTACATAATCCCTGAAGGTCGATACCATAAATACCTTCTGAAGTAGAATTCAGTAAGGTTCTGAACCGCTCTTCGCTTTCCGTCAGATCTTTGGTTAATCCTATGGCTATTTGCTCAGCTCTCGTTCGTGTGTTAAACAATGATAAAGATAAGGCGAACAACATCAAGCTGACAGCTATGCCGCTTGAGGCAATAATATTTACTTTGCTGGAGAAAAAGTTTTGCTCCTGTGACTTGGCAAAAGACAGTATCCATTTTTCTGCATTAAACATAACAGGAAGTGTAACTTTCAATGAAGAAGATTCCTGCTTCCCGGGCGCTTCACCCTTCTGGCTATCGAACAATAAATTATTTGCGGAAGCGGTATGATCGTATATACGTAAATGAATCCTGTCAGGCAGGATATCATCCCATTGCCCTAATATACCACGCATTAGATCATTCATACGATAAGGGCTGTAAACCCAACCCAGGATTGCTGCCCGACGTTGTTCAACCGTATTAGCAGGCATACCGTTACGGTATACCGGAACATACATAAGTGTTCCGGATTGAACATCTTTACTGGTTTCCTGCACTAAAAGTACTCTCCCTGTCAGCATGGCAACGTTGGAATCGCGTGCTACTTCCATTGCTTTTCGTCGAACCGGCTCCGAAAACATATCATAACCAAATGCGCGGAGATTGCGGCCTGCAAATGGCTCAAGATAAACAATGGATGTATAAACATCTCTTTTCCCGGAAGGTTTTACCGTATAATCAGGAAATCCCTCCCTGCGAACTTCCTGAATATGCTCCGATAACTTATTTGCAGGAATAATCTTTGTAAACCCAACACCCTGAATACCCGGCAGGTTTCTTTCTACTTTTGCACATTCGATAAACGTTTTCCAATCGTTACGGCTTACCGAATCCGATCCTGCAAAAAAAGCGGAACCAGTCCGCAGCAGCTGGGCATGTGCATGAAGACGTGTCAGTATTTTTGTCCTGATATCATTACATACCAATGTAAATTCCCTGTTTCTGATCTCCCGCTCGTCAATTCGTGTATAATATACAGCCAAACCGGTAAAACCAAATCCCACTATCAAAAACAGCATTGACTTCCACGCATTTACTGAGTTTGATTTCCCAGGGGAGAATATACTTTTAAGATTAATTTTCCTCATCGCTACACGGATTAATTTACATAGTCTCCGGTTGTCCAATTCCCAACCACTCATCCACTACTCTTAAAAACACTTCAATATCAATTGGTTTAGTCAAATAATCCCTGGCACCGGCTTTCAATAAATTATCAATCTGGCCTGGCATGGCATCGGCACTGATTACTACCACCGGGATATTACGTGTAACCGTATTAGCCTGCAGAATTTCCATCACTTTACTCCCATGCATGTCAGGTAAATCCAGATCCAACAATATGAGGTCAGGTTTTTTCTCTATGGCTATATTTATTGCCTGCAACCCATATTTTGATGTAATAAGGTGGATGGCAGGCCGATGGTTTTCGAGAATTGCCAGAACAAGTTCAGCATTCGAAATGTTATCTTCAGCATAAACAATGGTACCGGTTTTTACTGTAGTTATCCTTTGCTGCTCAATGTTGTCGGAGGTATGAGTTTCTCTTATTCTGTCATTTTCAGCATGTGGCAGTTCAATCCAGAAGGTGCTTCCCTCTCCGGGTTTACTCTCCACACCAACAGTTCCGTGCATGGCCTCAATCAGTTTTTTAGTAATTGAAAGTCCCAGACCTGTGCCTTCGGTCCCGGTTTTTTCAGCCCCGATCCGTTCAAAAGGAATAAAGAGTTTTTCTATATTGGCATCGGATATCCCATAACCTGTATCACGTACCAGTATCCTCACTACTTTTTCGCCGGAAGCTACTCCTTCGCGAAACTCTGCTTTTATCCGGACCGAACCTCCTTCCCTGTTGTATTTGACGGCATTCCCGATTAAATTTAAGAGAGCCTGTTTTAATCGCTGACGATCGGCAGTTGCATAAACAGGGGCATCCGATGTTTGCTCCGATTCAACATTCATATTCCGCTTCACGGCATCGGGTCGCACAATATCTATCATTTCGTTTATCACACTTCTGATATCAACTGTTTCAGGGGAAAGAGCCATTTGGCCGGCATCAATTTTCGAGACATCGAGCACTTCATTTATTAAATTCAACAAGTGTGTCCCGCTGTTTAAAATATGATTTACCCCTTTCGATTGGGCAGGCTTAAGGTCGCTCATTTGCATTAATTGAGCAAAACCTAAAATTGAATTCATCGGTGTTCTTAATTCATGGCTCATGCGCGAAAGGAACTCGCTTTTAGCAATATTGGCTTTTTCGGCCTGGGCGCGGGCCAGTTTTAATTCATCTTCAGCTTTTTTCCTGTCGCTTATGTCAATTTTAATAGCAATGAAATTCGAAATATTGCCTTCCGAATCCAAAACAGGGGTAATGGTTTCTTCTTCGTGATAGAGACTGCCGTCCTTACGCCGGTTTATAAGTTCGCCGCTCCATACTTTTTTACTGAGTATGGTTTCCCAGAATGTTTTGTAAAAATCGTTATCCTGTTTTCCTGAATTAACCAGTTCGCCGGGTGTTTTCCCAATAACTTCGTCACCAGAGTAACCGCTAAGTAATGTAAATGCTGAATTTACCCATTGAATCCTACCATTAATGTCGGTAATGATGATAGTTAATGCAAACGACTCGAAGGCAGCGATTTGCATTTTCAATGCTGTTTCTGATTCCTTTCGCTGCGTAATATCGCGGTATTGCCAGAGGTGCCCAAGCAATAAATTATTATTAAGGATTGGAATATAGTCCCTTTCGAAAACACGGCCATCGAGCAGAAACAGTTCATCGTTTACAACAATTTTATTTGCCGAAAGGATATCATCAATTCGTTTAATGAAACCATCCGGATCTTTCATTAAGTTCTTACTGCTTTCGCCGGCAACAACGCAATCGAAACCGATTAACTGCTCAGGGGTGGCCGAAATATTAAATAAATTACAAAATGATTGATTTACCAGGGTAATTTGCCTGTGTTCATTTTCGAAAAGTGTACCAGCCTGCAGATTTTGAATCAGGATAGTGAGTTTCTGCATGGTTTTTTGCCACTGGTCTTCAGCCTGTTTACGATCGGTTATATCACGAATAATTGAAAGAGCCTCATTTTCGTTAATAGTAAGCATACGATCCTCGAAATAACGGGATTCATCATTTATAGCAAGCTCATATTCAAAAGTTATCGTTTCCGGTTTCAGGAATGCTTGCTCCAACGCGTTTATAGCTAGTGAAGCAACCTGCGGTGGCAGAACTTCTTCAATTTCCCGGCCAATAAATTCATCTGGCAGAATATAGAGTCCATCCTGGGTCCCTGTGTGGGAATCGAGGAACACCCCGTTTTTATCCAGGCGGAACATTAAATCAGGAACGGATGAAAGAATGGCCCGGTTTATCGCCTCACTTTGGCGAAGAGCGTCATATGCTTTCTTTTCCTGGCTGATATCCTCAATTAAACCCATATACCCTTGTAAAACGCCATCGGAATCAACAACTGAACTGTGACTGATCCTTACCGGAAATTTCTCCCCATTTTTTCGTATCCAGTTCCATTCGGTTGTTTTATGATGCATGTGTTGCAATGCATTAGCGAAAATATTTTCATCGGTAGGATCTTCTTTACCACAGGTATCAGTATAAAAATGGATTAATTCATCCTTATCATGAAGATTGAGCGGCGTATATTTCCCAACCAGTTCTGCTTTTGAGTAACCAAGCATTTGCTCGCCACTAGGGTTAATGGATTGAAAAACACCGTCAACGGTTGTAGTCATAATTGCAAGCGGGGCATTATCGAGAATAGCCTTTTGAAGGCCCGATAATTTTAAAATCTCCCGGGTCCGTTCTTCAACCCGCTCTTCGAGGTGAAGGTTTGCTTTGTTTAATTGTTCCAGCGTTTCTTTCAGTGTGTTCTCGGCATCACGTCTCTCCAGTTCGCCAGCTGCCCGCAAAGAAACAATTCTCAAAAGCACCTCGGCCCTTCTTTCGTTATACAAAGGCTGATGCCCGATAACAGCTATTAATCCTATTGCTTTACCCTTTGAATCGAGGAGTGTAGTACCCACATAACTCTCTGCATTCAGGTCCTGAAGAGCAAGGTCATTGGGAAAATGCTGCCGGACATTTTTACTGTAACAACAAATACTCTTATCAACAACCTCACCACATGGAGTGTCCCTGAGTGCATACCTGACATTGCTCTCAAATTTGCCTTCATTGTATATGGCAACTGTTTGAGCTGTAAGGCCATCGCCTTCGAGGCGGTCGATACACACATATTCCATATTCAGCGTCTGAGCAAGGTAACGTGCCAACGACTCAAAGAAATCTTCACCTGTACCCAATAAGCCACTGCTGAGCATAAAAGTCTGGGTGTCCTCCACAAGCCTTCGCTCCGTAATATCAAAGCAATGCCCGATGCATCCGACAAATTCACCTGTACTGTCGAAATTCGGAGTACCAATATCCAATATCCACCTGTATTCGCCGCTAACATGACGCAAACGGTATTCCATTTCAAATGCCTCGTGTTTGTCAAAAGCAGTTACATAGGTTTCAAAGCATGCGTCCGTATCGTCGGGATGAACTCCTTCAGTCCAGCCATTTCCCTTTTCCTGATCCAATGTGCGGCCTGTGAATTTCAGCCATGGCGTGTTAAAATAATTACATAATTTATCTTTACCCGACATCCATATCAATGCGGCACCAGCATTAGCAAGGTTGCGATACTGAACTTCACTCTCTTTCAGTTTATCTTCTGCCAGTTTGCGTTCTGTAATATTTCTGACACTTCCGAATATTTCATTTACTTTTTGAGTTCCGTTATCCAGATCGGGAGACGCAATTACTTCGAGCCACCTCAATGTCCCATCAGCTGCATAGGACCGGCAGTTGAAATTAACAGGTTTCTTTTGCTCAATTACCTGCTTGAAATTAGAATCCAGAATGTGCAGATCATCAGGATGAATAATTTTATACCAATCGGACGGCGTGTTCATTTCCTGCACCGAATGACCGGTAGCCTGCGTATAATTTCCTGCAATGACCGACATCAAAAAATCCCCTTCCGGTTGAGCTGAAAGTTTGAAAATGTAGTCACTCATCAGATCGTTAAGAATATGGAACGTTTTCTGATCTTCCATAATTACCTTTTCAGCTTCTTTTCTGTCGGAAATTATGGTAAAGAACACCGAAATTCCTTCAGGTCCCGGATAAACTCTTACATCATACCAGTTTATAAGAGGTTTAATCCCAAAAAATGTTTCAAATGCAGAAACTTGCTTTGTGCTAAGTGAGTATGTATAATTTTCTTCAAATACACTTCCTTTTGCTTCACGAAACACCTCACTGAATATCTGTTTTCCCAAAACTTCATCGCTCTTTTTTAACAGTAGCGCTTCTGCCTTTTTGTTGAAGTAGGTAAATCTAAGATCGTTATCGAGTGTAAAAAATGCATCGCTGATGCTTTCAAGTGTGGTACGGTATCGTTTTTCGCTTAACTGCAGTGTTTCCTCCATCAGTTTCCGGCTGGTAATATCAGCATGTGTACCTACCATCCGGGCAGGCTTGCCCTCTGCAGTCCATTCCAATACCTTGCCGCGGTCGGTAATCCATTTCCACGAACCATCCTTGCAATGGATACGATGTTCGGTAACATACTGGAATATTTCTCCGTTCAAATGCTGCTGCAAGGCTTCCATAACAAATGGCAGGTCGTCCGGATGAACCCTGTTTTTCCATTCACTGAGATTCCCATTAATCTCATTTGTTTTATAACCTATCATCTCCTTCCAGCGGTTGGAGAAATAAACTTCATCGGTAAGCAGATTCCAATCCCAGATGCCGTCGTTACTTCCTTCTATTGCAAAGAGCCAGCGGTCCTCAGTCTTCCGGAGGATTTGTTCAATATTTCGCTTTTCCAAAATCTTAAACAGTTCATTGGCAACTGACTGAAGCTGAATAACATCAAGTGGAGAATAATCAATGGCTTTATTTCCCACGCCAAAAATCAACCGCACCTTATCATCCTGTATTACCGGTATGCTCATGAAACGGTTTAAAGGGGCATGACCTTCGGGCAATCCCTTTTTGTTTAGAGAAAGCTGAAAATCATTATAAACAACTGCTTTTTTTTGTCTTACACAATCGGCCCAGTTACCTGCCTGCTCTAGAGGATAATGGCTGGTATAAACGGTGCTGCAATTTTTCTTTGCTTCATTATTCCAGGTTGTAAGAATAATTTCCTGCTGGTCGTCACTAACCTGGTGGAAAAAGCCTATTTCGCTCTCTGTTATTTTAACCGCTATATCCAGTGCCTGGTCATAGAGTTCTTTATCAGTTAATACCGGAGCCTGCGCAAACAATTCCAGTAGCAGGGTATTGCGTTGAACATCTTTTTGAAGTGCGGCTTCGGCATTCTTCGTTTCGGTAATATCCCTTGCCTGACCTTCAATGGCAAAAGGCTCGTTATTTTGGTCGAAGAGTAAAACATTCCTTTGTTCAGTCCATATAACTGAACCATCCTTTTTAATCCATCTGAGCACCAGGGGTTCGCCACTACTGTGTTTAGCTGTATCTTCAAGAAGTTTCCTGTCATCAGCATGTACCAGTTTGAACCCCAATTGCGGATCAGCGTAATGATCTTCAGGAGAATAACCCGTAATTGCGGTTGCTGATGGACTTACATATTCGAATCTGAACTCAGGTTTGAGCAGCAAACGGTAAATTAAAACCGATGAATTTTCGGCAAAGTCCCTGAACCTTCTTTCACTTTGAAAAAGCTTGTCGTTTGAGTTAAATAATTCGCTTACATCAACCACAGTCAGCCTGAAGTTATCCATTTTTTCGTCGTAAATGGCTGTTAAAGCAACATGTAATTTTAAACCGCCTTTATTTATCAAAGCTACATTACAGGCTTCTTTCATTTTGCTGTTGAATGCCCTTTCGAGAAAGAGATTGAAAACAGGTTTGGATTCATTTGAAATAAAACTGCTAAAACTTTTGTTTTGCAGAAGCGATCGATTCATGCCAAGCATTTTCGCCCCGCTGTGGTTCAATTCCAGGATTTCAGCTTTTTGGGATAATGTAAAATAACCTGAGGGCGCAAAATCGTATAAGTCAGCATATTTCGCAGCATCAATTTCAGCCTGTACTTTTGCCCTTTGAAGCTCCTCGTTTTGCAATTTCAGTTCAATCTGATTTACGTCCATTTCGTAGATAAGTTTGAGTATATCATGTTCCGCTGATTCCTTGTTTAAATCGGGTCTGCGGCTTTTTAAAAGTTCTTCAGCCTGCTGCCGAAGGGAAGAGTTTTTCGCGTTTATTTCATTTTTCATTGAACTGATCTTTAAACAATGAATTCTAGTATTGTGGCAGTATTTCTTAAGTAATCTTGAAAAACCCGGATATACTGTGATTTCGGCAAAAACATATTCAGCTTCGGTTTATCCCGCCTGTGATAAAGTTTAAACCAATTTGGTAATCTGATTAATGTTTAATTAATAAAATTGAGCAGATTCTATAAAATAATTGTCTGAAACAATTTATTTCTGTTTTTGCCAACGGAGGAAATGGCGGTAAGTCTTAACGTTAAAACCTTGCTCACAAGTTTCAGGAGTTAATTGATGCTAAAGTATCTATAATTTAAACGAAATACAAATGATTGAAAAATTTAATTCCAAAAACGCGTCAGCATCAGCCTTAACTTTTCGTGAAAAGGCCCGGTTTTATTATCAAAGTAAGCTTAATGTTTTTGTGACTAAATGGCAAATATTCTTTACTCCACGAAGACTCAGGGGCTCAATGAGCTCAATGAGTTTGCGAATGGTTCAGTTTAGAAACCACTCAATTCGCATCAGTCTTTTTAGCTCAGAAAAGATTTTTTTTTCCAACCAACCGGGTTAAGGTAAATTGTATCCTTACCATTAGGATAAAAACAAAGCAAGACCTTTGGTTTGCCGACAATCTGTGACACTTCATAAGCGAATAAAGCCATTACAGCGATTTTAACATATTTTTAATTTTTTTGTGATACGCTAATTAGTAATTCGCCGTTACTTTGAACATAAATATAGTTCTTAATTAAATTTTATAAATTAACTATTTAAATCATGCGGATTAAGTTCGTGTTGCCGTTGTTATTTTTACTGTTAGCCAACAGTTTTTTACTAGCCCAAAAACCCTCGAGAACCACTATTAAAGGAACTCTGCAGGATACACTGCATGAAGCCATTCCTTTCGCGACTGTAATGTTGCTTAATCCTGCCGATTCGTCGCTGGTTAATTTCAGCACGAGTAATGATAAAGGTGATTTTGCTTTTAACAATGTTAAAAACGGCACTTACTTATTCAAAGTTTCACATGTGAGCTTTTTGCCATTGCAAAAAATCATTCAGCCCTCAAGCACCGAAATAAATGATTTACAAGCAGTTGAAATGAAACCCATTTCGCAAATGCTGCTCGAAGTCGTTATCAGGGCAGCCAAGGCACCGCTCCGCATACGCGGCGATACGGTTGAATACGATGCTACAACGTTTAAAGTTCCGCCCGGATCAACGGTTGAGGATTTGCTCCGACGCTTGCCCGGAATTGAAGTGGATGCCGATGGAAACATCAGTACTCAAGGAAAAGATGTAAAACGGCTGTACGTGGATGGTAAAACATTTTTTGGCGACGATCCGAAAAGCGTAACCAAAAACCTGGGTGCCGAGGCTATATCGAAAGTACAGGTATACAACGAAAAATCGGAACAATCGAAACTCACCGGTGTGGATGACGGCTCAAAAGAAAAAGCCATGAACCTTGAACTTAAAGAGGAATATAAAAAAGGTTCGTTTGGAAAAGTAACAGTTGCTGCCGGCACCGAAGAGCGCTGGGCAGCCCGTGGAAATTACAACCGCTTTAACGATAAAACACAGTTTTCGGTTATCGGTTATGGAAACAATATTAACCAGACCGGTGTAAACTGGGAAGACTATGGCGAATTTAAAGGCAATAATTCATTTAATGATTACGATAACGGCGATTTCGGTTTTAATAATTCAGGAAGAAGGATGTATTATTTCAGCAGCGACGATTCGCCTGTAAGCAATTATGATGGAAAAGGGTTGACACAGAATTTCGGTGGCGGAACCAATTTCAATTACGATAACAAAGGCACGAAATTCAATGCAAGTTATTTTTATAACCAAACGCAGCTTGATTTTGTACAACGAAGTTTCCGACAGACTTTCGTTGATGAAAATACCACTTTCAACAAATATGATACACTTCAGAATGATGATTTCCGATCGAGCCATAGCGTAGGAACGCGCTTCGAGAGGGAATTTGATTCGAGCAACAAACTGATTGTTAAGGCAAATTTCAGATTCTCGGGTAACGAAAACAACAAACTCAACAACCAGTTTTTCTCTGACTACGAATTACAACCTTACAATTCGCTCAACCTTGATAACAACAACGATCTTTCGTCCTACAAAATTACTTCAGCAGCCATTTACAGGCATTTGTTCAAAAAGAAAGGAAGGTCGGTAGCCTTTAGTGGCGGATACAATGCCAACCTGGGCTATGGCGACGAGAGTTACAAATCAATCAACACCTTTTTTGATGCAACCACGCCTACCGAACAGATCCATCAATTAATTGATAATGACAACAATGTAACTGAAATGAAAGGGAGTGCCCTGTTTACCGAGCCCCTTTCAAAACGATGGTTTGTCGAAGTTTTTTACAATTTCAGCCAACTCAACAACAACAGCAACCGACAGGTGTATCCGTTTGAAGTTCAGGATAATATTGATAGCCTGAGTAATTACTATGAGCAGGAAACCATTTACAACCGCCTGGGCTCCGTAGTAAGATATTCGTTTAACGGAATAAATGCTTCAATTGGTATTGCTGCTCAGCAACTTAAACTTACCGGCAAATATGCGCTCGACGAAGGCCTTCCATGGGATTCAGCCGGGGTAACCGAAACATACCCAAACTTTACACCTAATTTTAACCTGAACTACGAATTCAAAAATAATATGCGGTTGGAAGTCGGCTACACCAATTCGGTTAATTCGCCCCAGTTCAGTGATTTGCAGCCTATTAAAAATACAAGCAACCCGGCATACCAGGTAGTTGGAAACCCAAATCTTACACCTGAAAATAACCATAGTATCAGTACAGGCCTGTATTACTGGAATCCATCGTCGTTCGCCAATATTGGATTCAGCATCGACTACGGAATTACTGATAATCCGATAGTTTATACCCAAACAACTGTTTTTGAGCCGGGAACCGGAAATATAACCATTACCACACCCGAAAATATGGATCAGAGCAACAGCATCAATTCGTGGTTATGGTCCAATATCCCGATTATTAAAACAAAACTCACGATCGATATAAACGGGGGCGTAAATATTGACAATTCGCCCACACGTATCAACGAAATCCTGGATAAAGCGAAATCGAAAAGTTTCCGCCTGGGAAGCAACATTAATTTTACTCCCGGCACAAAACTCGTTTTATCGGCTGGCGGCTGGACAAGTTTCAGTCAGATACGTTATGTCGAAAACACCGAACACGACCAGGATTTTTATAATTATACAATTCGCTCCTCCGCTAAATGGCAGTTTGCCACCCGAATGTTTTTCGAAAGCAATTTCAACTATTCGGTATATGTAAACGAAAGCTTTGGTTTCGACCAATCTGTTCCTTTGTGGAATGCATCGGTACGCAGGATATTTGGAAAAAAGAACAAAGTAGAAATGAGGTTGGCCGCGTTCGATATTTTCAATAAAAATTTGAATATCAGCCAATATGCTACCCAAAATTATATTCAAACCAGTGAAACAAATACTCTGGCACGTTATTTTATGCTTAGTGTAACTTACAATATGAAAGGGTTTGAAAACAAACTTCAAAAGAACCGTTTCTGGTAAAAGCTGGCAGAAGTATTGTTTTTTTTGAAAATAACCCGAAAAAATCTCAACACTACAAATTGATCAGAATGAAAAAAAGCATCCCGATAACAATAATACTATTTTTTGCATTTATAACCCTGCAAATCAGTGAATTGAAAGCACAGACCCATGAAGGCACCATCCGCTACCTGCGTACACAGAACTGGGCTAAAATGATGGCATCAGTTGATTACATAAGTAAGCAGCAGCGCGATAGGATGATGTATATGTGGGGAACACGATCCGAATGGAAATCGTACACCCTGTTGCATTTTAATTCAGTCGAATCGAAATATGAAGATTCGGAAGAAGAAGCCGAACCCGGAATGGAAGGCTGGAGCAACCGCAAGGAAACATTTTTCATGAAACGGAATTTCAGCGAAAACACGCTTTACGATGGAATCACCATGCTTGGAAAAACATACCTTGTGCACGACACCATAACTCCCCCGGCCTGGAAAATACTGAACGACATGAAAGAAGTTGCCGGGCACATTTGTATGAACGCTTCACTTAAAGACACAGTGCGCCAGCAAGATATTATTGTTTGGTTTGCACTCGATATGCCTAACAGCGCCGGACCCGAAAGATTTATAGGTTTACCGGGCATTATCCTTGAAGTTGACATTAACAACGGAGCACTTGTTATGACCGCTGATAAAATCGACCTGAAACCTTTAACCACTGAACTTTCAGTTCCGGAAAAGATTAAAGGAAAAAAAATCAATTCCGCTGAATATCAGCATCTGATTGATGAACAGATCAAAGAACGTAAAGTGGCTGAAGAACCCTGGTTCTGGGGGATACGGTATTAGGGTTTAGGGTTTGGGGTTTAGGGTTTGGGGATTGAGGGGATTGAAGGGATTGAAGGGATTGAGGGGATTGAGGGGATTGAA
>CAZOXJ010000089.1:0-15683 GCA_964583325.1 uncultured Lentimicrobiaceae bacterium | reverse complement strand
GCTTACATTTTGTTTACCTCCGGCTCAACCGGAAATCCAAAAGGTGTAATGATCCGTCACGAAAGCCTTATGAGCTTTCTTGCATGGGCGAAGCTGGAATTGGAACTTTCACCTGAGGATTCAATATTATCGTCCACATCCATCAATTTCGACATTTCATTAATGGAATTGTTTGCGCCCCTGATCAGTGGAGCCAGGGTGGTATTGGAAAAAAGAAAGGAATTGCAGGCTCCGGAGAAAGTGGAAGCGATTTTAAATGACATGAAAATAAATACGATTCAGTTCGTCCCTTCGGCGCTTAAAGCATTGCACGATGCCGGTGTTATCAGGCGGACAAAGTATTTAAAACACATCATCTCAGGAGGCGAAAAATTGTCTAAAACACTGCAGGATCAAATTTTAAGTGACTTCGACGGGGATTTATTCAACATGTATGGGCCTACCGAAGCGACCGTATACACGACCAAATGGCATTGCCAACGAAACAATAATCTCAGGATAGTCCCGATTGGCACTCCCGTTTTTAATTCAACAGTATACATACTGGATGAAAATCTTAATCCGGCTCCAATAAGTGTTTCGGGGGAGATTTATATCGGGGGCAAAATTCTTGCTGAGGGATATTTTGAGGACCCTGATCAAACAGCAACGCGATTTCTGGCAGATCCATTTGTTAAAGGCAGCGGGAACAGGATTTATAAAACCGGTGACCTCGCCATGTTCAGGCATGATGGTTCGGTTGAATTGTTGGGCCGCACCGATCAGCAGGTTAAAATACGTGGATTCCGTGTTGAACTTGGCGAAATTGAATCCGTTTTACTTAGGTTTCCCGGTGTACGGAATGCCTTAGTAAATACGAGAGAACTTAATGATGAAGATGTAAGGCTTTTCGCATACCTGGTGCCTGAACCCGGGGCAAGTGTCAATGAATTTGAACTCAGAGATTTTTTGCGCCCTCATCTGCCTGCGTACATGATCCCCGGTCACTTTATTATAGCACCGGCAATCCCTGTTCTGCCAAACGGCAAAACAGATTTCGCCTCGCTGTTGGCCCTACAGCCTCAGCCACCTAAGATCCCTGAATTTATTCAGCGACAAATGAATGAGACGGAAACGTCTCTTACCGGACTCTGGCAAAAGCTATTAGAGCATCATTCATTTACTGCTCATGATAACTTTTTTGAAGTAGGAGGACACTCACTGCTTCTGGTAAAGCTAAAAGATCTGATCGCTGATAAGCTAAACGAAGATGTAAGCATCGTTGACCTTTTTCATTATCCGTCGATACATACCCTTTCAGCATATCTACGCAAGGATAAAGCGGAGCATCAGCACATGGATCTTTCACAACGTGTTGCCATGCGAAATCAGCACATGAGGCAAAAATGCTTAAAACGAATTTCCCCCGATAAAATCTTTCTAAAAATTACACCCCATGCAAACAAATGAAGAAGAACAGATGGAAGGCAAAATTGCCATAATAGGTATGGACTGCAGGCTTCCCGGTGCAAAAAATATTTACGAATACTGGGCAAACCTGATTAATGGTGTCGAATCACTATCCACTTTTACTGATGAAGAACTAATTGCTACCGGCGTTGAACCGTCGGTTTTTAAACAGCCGAATTATGTCAGGAATCGCGGAATTATCGGTGGAGCTGAGTATTTCGATGCCGAATTTTTCGGGTTTACGCCACGTGAAGCTGAGTTAATGGATCCGCAACAACGGGTTTTCCTTGAATGTGCCTGGCATGCCCTCGAAGATGCCGGTTGCAATCCATATACAGCCAGGGAACGTATCGGGGTTTTTGGCGGCACAGGTACACCTTTGCATTTAGTATCAACAATGGGGAATAGCCAGGTAAAGAAAAATGCCAGCGGAGCTTCCATTGTTACCAGCAACGACAAAGATTATGTAACTACCCGTGTATCGTATAAACTCAACCTCACCGGCCCCAGTGTGAACGTTCAATGCGCATGTTCCACTTCAATGGTCGCCGTGGTAATGGGAATCAATAGCCTAATGAGTTATCAGAGCGACATGATTATTGCAGGAGGAGCAACTATTGAAATTCCCGAGAAGCACGGATACCTCTATCAGGCAGGTGGCATGGAATCAGCCGATGGACATTGCCATACTTTTGACAAAAAAGCCAACGGAACTGTTTTCAGCCGGGGATGTGGTATTGTTGTGATGAAACGGCTCGAGGATGCCATTCGGGATAAAAACAATATTTATGCAGTAGTCCTGGGTGGAGCCATTAATAACGACGGCAACAAAAAAGCAGGATTCACTGCTCCTTCGGTTGAAGGACAGGTAGAAGTGATCACAGAAGCCCTGGCATTATCAGAGGTTTCTGCCGACACAATCACCTATGTGGAAGCACATGGAACTGCCACGCATATGGGTGATCCTATTGAGGTTGCTTCTCTGTCGGACTCATTTCGTAAACAATCGGATCGTAAGCAATACTGCGCCATTGGCTCAGTAAAAACAAATATAGGGCATTGCGATATCGCATCAGGTGCTGCCAGTCTTATTAAAACTGCCCTCTGTCTGAAAAACAGGCAGATTCCTGCTTCACTGCATTTTAATGAGGCTAATCCACAAATTGATTTTCCAAACAGCCCGTTTTTTGTCAATACCGAACTCCGGGAATGGAAGCGTGAAAACGGCACACCTTTACGTGCCATCGTAAATGCTTTTGGGGTTGGTGGCACCAATGCCTGTGTTATTCTTGAAGAACCACCAGTTACTTCAGTTGCAACTAAGGAACTTCCCTGCGACCTTCTACTGGTTTCGGGCCGCAGCCCTGAAGCTGTTGCAAACGCACAAACCGAAATTAAAGCTTTTATCGAATCATTTCCTGAAATCGATCCTCATGCCATTGCTTACACCTCCCGGTATGGCAGGCAGCATTTTTTAAACAGGTTAGCTATTCCTTTCCGGAACAGGGAGGAATTGCTGAGTAATCTCGGAACACGGATTTCTACCCCAATTAAATCAGCGGAGAAAAGGCCTGTCGTATTCATGTTTCCCGGCCAGGGAAATCAGTATGTCCGGATGGGATTGCCTTTGTACGAAACACAGGAGGTTTTCAGAAAAACTATTGATGAATGTTCCGGAATATTAAAAGAAGAGCTTGGGTTCGATATCCGCACCGTACTGTATCCAACGCCTGCTTTTGAACAAGAAGCTTCCATTAAAATAAATGAAACATATATCACCCAACCGGCTCTTTTTATCGTGAGTTACGCAATGGCCAAACTGCTTATGTCACTTGGCATCGAGCCTGATATGCTTATCGGGCACAGTGTTGGCGAATATGTTGCCGCCACAGTCTCCGGTGTTTTCTCACTGAAAGATGCATTGAAAGCCGTTGCCAGCAGAGGCCGGCTTGTTCAGGCTCTACCCGGTGGCGCTATGCTTGCAGTGCTGCTTACCGAAGAACAGCTGAGCCCCATGCTTCCCTCAGGACTTGAAATTGCAGTAGTAAACAGTCCAGGATTATGTGTCGCTTCAGGACCTGAGGATGTAATTGACAAGTTTGCCGCTGAACTTAATAAAACAAAAACCTTCAATAAAAAAATACCTACATCGCATGCTTTCCATTCGGCGATGATGGAACCAGCTTTGCCGCCTTTCGCCGAGTTCTTTAAAGAAATACAGCTTTCGGCCCCGCGAATTCCAATCGCTTCGACCGTGACAGGACAATGGTTAACTGCTGAAGAAGCTACAAATCCCGATTTTTGGGTACAACATGTAAGGAAAACCGTACGGTTCGGGGATGCGGCAAAACTATGCCTGGATACCTCGCCTGCTGTTTTTGTAGAATCAGGCCCCGGCCAGTCGCTCGAATCGGCAGTAAAGCGCCAGCTTGCAAAGGATACTCCGCACGGGGTAATGAGCTCTGTTCCATCATTGGATACCAAAGCCGATCCCTTGCTTTATTTTTATTCCTGCCTTGGCCAGATATGGGCCAGCGGTGATTATTTTGACTGGAAATTGCTTGATCAAAAGAATAATAAACTTGTCTCCTATCCGGGTTATCCTTTTGAACGGAAACCATATATCATCGACTTTTCGCAGAAAGACGGGGCAAAATCCAAATCTGAGAACAAGAAAAAATCTGACATCAACCAGTGGTTCTACGTTCCCGGCTGGAAAAGGACTGCTCCTCCACAGCGCTTACATGTAAATGGAATGGCGAACGCAGAACAAACTTCAGATAAACCGTGCTGGCTTTTATTTGATGACGAGGAAGGACTTTGTCATGAAATCAATAAGGAATTGGAATCAGCAGGAATCAAATGCTTCCGCATAAAAAAAGGAAAAGAATTCATTCGGAATAAGGAAGAATTCATTTTAGACGCAAGTCGTAAAGAGGATTATAATCAGCTTTTTAAAGCTCTTAAATCCGAAGGCTTTACACTAGGGAATATCGTTTATGCCTGGAACTATGGGAAAAAGCCTCAAACAAGGCATTTAGAGCCGAACCATGCCGAACAACTGGCCGAAGATAATTTTTACAGTCCCTTGTACCTGGAGCAGGCGCTTATCAGCGAAGGTTTTGTTAAAAACCAGTTCCTGTTGTTTGTTGTCAATTATCTTTTTGATGTTACAGGCGAGCCGGTGCTTGCTCCCGAAAAGGCACTGGCTGCTGGCGCTGCCCGGGTAATAGGACAGGAACATCCGGGCATTATTGCCCGCCTGGTTGATCTTCCGCCAGCCTGGGAACCTGAACAATTTCAAAAATTGGCAGCTTTGATTATAAACGAATGCCGGCTTGCAACTGACGAAAACATTGTGGCCTACCGGAATGGGTACCGCTGGATTGAAGATTTCACCCAGGTATGTCCGGAAAACGAAACACTTACTGCGAAATCACTAACCGATAACGGTGTTTACCTGGTCACCGGTGGGGTTAGCGGTATTGGTCTTGAACTGGCAAAACATATTGCACGTGCAGTTAAAGCTGTTCTGGTACTCACCCACCGGTCACCGCTGCCTCCGCGCGGCGAATGGGATAAACTACTCGCGTCCGCTGCTGATGACCGTAATACCGAACGTATTAAGGGTATATTGGAGCTGGAATCATCAGGTGCAATTGTTATCCCGGCTCTTTTAGATGCCTCGGATTATGAAGGCACAAAGGAGCTAATCCGAAAAATTGAGCAGGAATACGGTATGATCAAAGGGGTACTTCACTCTGCCGGAATGCCGGGAGCAGGAGTTATTGCCCTGAAAGAAAAACATCTTGCCGATGTTGTGCTGAAATCCAAATTGAATGGCACGCTTATTCTGCACGACATTTTCAGGGAAAGACCACTGGATTTCTTCTTCCTCTTTTCCTCAGTTTCCTCCATTTTTGGCGAGGCTGCCAGGATCGATTATTGCGGCTCCAATTCATTCATGGATTCTTTTTCACAATACCGCAAAAGGATTTTAAATGACGGGACGCTATCAGTTAACTGGGGACAATGGGGAGTGATCGGGATGGGCGCTAACTGGGAAAAGGCCAAAGCCGAAAAGAAACAGAACCTTCAAGCCGGAAAGGGATTGCCCAAAGATCAGAACAGAAACGGCATAAGGCTGGATTTTCAATCCTCTGAAAATGAACAGGAAATATATTTTGTTGATATTGATCCTGAACGTGATTGGGTTTTAGGCTCACATCTTTTGTCAGGAAAACCTGCATTTATCGGGATATCTACGCTAGAAATCCTTAGCTTGTTTGCCAAAGTAAAAAATCCTGCCGGCCATCTCGAAAACCTGCACTTTTCATTTGTTACGCCGCTAATTTTTGAAGCAGGGATAGAACGTAAAATGCGTTTGCAGGTGAAATCTTCTGGCGAAGTGTTTACGTTCCGAATCAGCAGCAAAGAAGAAAAAAGCGGATCTGCCCGTGAAGTCTGGATGGATCATGTTAAAGGCGAATTTGAAATAGGAACAGGACTACTTGAGGAAAAAACAGACATCCAGGCATTAGCAGAACGAATTGCAGGAAAAACTGACCTTTCATCTCATTTTCTTGAGTTGATCAATGAAGAAGGCCGTTCCGTTCTGAAATATGATAATCGCTGGGATTGTAAAATCTCCAATCAATATAATGGAAAGGAGTTTCTGACAGAGATAAAACTCAGGGACGAATTCCTCGACGATCTGCATTATTACTCCTTTCACCCTGCTATGCTTGATGTTGCCACATCCTGCAATATTCCACTGGTTAATAAAAAGCTATACCTTCCTTACTCGTACAAAAACATTGCTTTATACCATCCGTTGCCGGCCCATTTCTGGTGTCATGCTAAACTAAGTGATGACTGGAAAATCGAGGATGACGAGATGAAATTTCAGGTAAAGCTCATTGACCTGGAGAATCATGTTCTGTTAACTATCGGAGAAGTATCTTTCAAACAATTGATGCAGAATTTTGGCAAAGCCAGCGTGGAGCCATCCAAAACTGAACCTCAAAAACCTCTCCAGGAAACAACAACTTTCGCAGGGAAGAATGATATATTACCTGAAGAAGGTGTTGAAGCTTTCAAAAAGCTTCTCACATTTAAGCAATTTCCTCAGGTTGTGGTTACACCTACCGATCTGGTTCAGGATATACTCGAAGAAAGGCCTTCCTATAAAAAGAAAGAAAAACAGGAAAAGGAAGAAGAAAAAAGTGTAAGTTCCTCCGCTTATGAACGACCTAAATTATCAACCCCCTTCGAGGCACCCACAAACGCCATAGAAATTGGTATTGCGGGAATCTGGAAAAACATACTGGGCATCGATAAAATTGGAGTGAACGACACCTTTATGGAACTTGGAGGAAATTCATTACTGGCCATACAAACAATCTCCAATATCGCAGATGAGTTCGAAATTGAGCTGCAGCCAAATGTATTTTTTGAGAATCCTACCGTTAAAAAATTGGCCGACAGAATTGTAGAAATGATCATTTCAATGAAAAGTTCTGATGAAATTGAAGCCATGTTGATTGAGATAGAAAATGAATAATGACGAACTTTCGAAGAAGATCGCAGGATTAACGCCTGAACAAAAGGAAATCCTGCTAAAGCGTCTTGGGTATTCCACTGCTGAGGTTTTGAGCAATCCGGGCAAACCGGTACAGGACGCTACTCCAGCGTTTGAATGCTTTTCCTGCGATATTGCTAACCCCGGATCCCTGAACATCAGTTTCAGGGAAGCCCGCGCTGTTGATCCTCCTGCCGGCTATGTTCAGGTGAGAGCAAAAGCTGCAAGCCTGAACTACCGTGATTTGATGATCGCCATGGGACAGTATCCCGAAGCTCCCGGTGTGCCTTCCAATATGGGATCTGATTTTGCAGGAATTGTCACCAAAACAGGACCCGGAGTTGAGGGAATCAAACCGGGGGATGAAGTGATTGCTTTGTCAGCAGGTACATTTTTCGATGACGTTGTGCAGTCGAATAGCCATTTTATAAACGTTTTCAATGTTTCGGAACTACAAGTGGTTGCCAAACCTATGGCACTTACTTTTGAGGAAGCTGCCTGCATTCCGACAGTTTTTTTAACAGCTATGTCGGCTATGGTAATGATGGCAAATATTACTGAAGGAGAATCCGTACTGATACATGCCGCCACCGGCGGAGTAGGACTGGCAGCCCTTGAAATTGCCAGGTGGAAGAAAGCCCGGATTTTTGCTACAGCCGGATCCATCGAAAAAAGAGATTTCCTCTTGCAGAAAGGCATCAAACATCCCATGGATTCGAGATCTGTTGCTTTTGCAGATGAAGTAATGGAATTGACCGGTGGCAAAGGAGTAGATGTGGTGATAAATACCCTCTCCGGAGATGCATTGATGAAAGGAGTTGAAATACTATCACCTTTTGGCCGCTTTATCCAGATTGATAAAAAGGATATCGTTCGCAATACACTTTTGCCAATGAGTCTTTTACAAAGGGGAATCACATTTGCCGTACTGGATATTTCACTATACCTGGTTCAGCCACGAAAGCTTAAAGAGCAACTCCTTGAAATCACTGGTCTTTTCGATGCCGGCATTTTTAAACCTATCCCATACCAGGCTTTCCCTGTCGGGCAGCTAAAAGATGCGTTGAATGCTTTGTCGCGCTCCAGGCACATCGGCAAGCTTGTACTCACCTACCCTTGATAATTTGGCCATATGGAGAAACCGGAAAAATCATTGAGTGAAAGACTGGCGGGTCTAAGCCCCGAACAGCTCCGAGCCTTGCTCAGAAAAGGCCGCGATGATTCTTCCCCAAAGGTTGGCAAACCTGCCAGAATGGAGAGAAACCAGGAGGGAATTTACCCAATGTCGAAGGCACAGGAACGGATGTGGTTTCTTAATACTCTTACCGAAGGAGAAGCGATATACAATAATCCTGTCGCATTACGGATGTTCGCTTTGTCGCCACTTGATATGGATATTTTTACCCGAAGCCTGGGCACGCTTATCGAACGTCACGAGATACTCCGCACTACTTTCCATGTTAAAGATGGTATGCCTGTGCAACAAATCCACCCTACAGGAAAACCGGAAATAAATTACGAAGATCTTCGGCATTTACCGGTTCAACAAATAGAAATCGCGGCCATGTCAAAAGCCTTTGATCACGGCAAAATTGCCATACCTCTTGACCAGCTTCCCTTGCTGAGATTTACGGTGCTGCATTTGCGCGATCTTGAATACATGCTCCTGATCAATCCGCATCATATTATTTCCGATGGCTGGTCGAATGCCTTGTTTGCAAAGGAGCTCTCCATGACATATGCCGCCCTCGAAAACAAGGAGCCTTCCCCTTTCCCGGTCCCGGAGTACCAGTACGTGGATTTTGTGAAATGGGAAAAAGAGTGGATCAGTTCTTCCGCATGTAAACAGCAACTTGAATTCTGGAAAGCACAGCTGGCCGATCTGCCCGAGCCTCTAAGGCTTCCGCTTGACTTTCAACGACCTGTAATCATGTCGCATCGCGGAAACAAGGAAGTCAGCACGATTGATAAATCAGAAACCGAAACTATAAGGCAATTCTGCCAGGGAGAAGACATTACCCAGTTTCAACTGCTTTTTGGCACTTTTGCACTTCTGATGTCGAAATACAGCGGGCAAAAGGAAATTATGATAGGTGTGCCCGTTGCACGACGCAACCAGATTTCGTTTCATCAAACCCTTGGACTTTTTATCAACACCTTGCCGCTCAGGGTGAATATTGATGAAAAAGTTTCCACGAATTCATATCTGAATGCTATAAAATCATACTGCCAGCAAGCCTTTATGAGGCAGGAACTTCCTTTTGAGAAACTTATAGAAGAAGTAAATCCCGAAAGGAACCTGAGCACAAACCCGGTTTTCCAGGTTCATTTTGTTTACCAGAATATCCCTTCGCTTTATAGTGTGAAAGGAATGACGGTGAAGCCTGAAAGCATTGATTATTCCTATTCCAAATTTGACCTGAACTTCTGGATTGAGGAAGCAAATCATGAACTTATCCTATCTGTTACTTACCCAACAGACATATTTCTCCGGCAAACAGTTCAGAAGTTACTTCATAATTACATGATTCTTCTGAAGTCAGTGATCAACAATCCGGAAGAAAAAATCGGAAATCTCAGGTATTTTCCTGAATCCGGGCGTTCCTACTGCAATGGAAATCCCACAGGTATCACTGAAACCGGCAAAGCTGAGCCTGCAACATGGCTCACAGAGTTTAAAGCACAGGTTAGGCTCACCCCGGATCACAAGGCACTCCGCGACATCCATCAACAAATTACCTACCGCGAACTCGATATAGTTTCTGATCGCATTGCTCATATTCTTTATAAAAATAATGTACGAAAGAAAGACCTCGTTGGATTGATGATGCCACGTGATGCGTCGCTTATTCAAACAATTTTAGGGATATTTAAAGCCGGGGCAGCTTATGTGCCATTGGATAGTAACATTCCATTGGAACGGATAAAGTTCATGACAAAAGATGCCGGATTGAAACTTATTGTCAGTACTGAAGAATTATCAGAAATAGCTGAATCAGGAGGAATTCCTGTTCTGAAATTCAGTGAGATGATTGCAGGACAAGCAATTTCTCAGGAGCCGATAGTAACAGAGATGCCAGGACCTGATGACCTTGCCTATGTAATTTATACTTCAGGTACAACAGGTACGCCCAAAGGAGTTTGCATCGGATTTGATCAGTTGCTGAATTATTCGAAATCGGTTTGGCAGCGCATGAAAATGAAGTCAGGGGATTCTTTCGCCACTATTTCGTCAATCGCCGCTGATCTTGGAAATACAATGATCTTTCCGCCTTTGATTCATGGAGGCGAAGTTGTGATCATCCCTGAGTTATTTACTACCGATGCGGCGTTACTTTCACAATGGCTCGGTACGCATCCGGTTGACTGCCTGAAAATTGTCCCTTCTCACCTGATGAGTTTACTCCATTCAGTGAACGCTGAAAAATTGCTGCCACAGAAACTGCTGATGATGGGAGGCGAAAAATGTACAGCTGAGATTGTAACACGTGTTCGCGACATAAACCCGGAACTCAGAATCATAAATCATTATGGCCCTACCGAAGCCACCATTGGTTCACTGACTTTCGAAATCCCTCTCAGTGTATCCGCCATATCAGCTGGTTTTCCAATCGGATTTCCGATGGACAATACATCTGTTTTCATACTCGATCACAGTAGTAACCTTGTTCCGAAAGGGATTACAGGTGAGATCGTTCTCAGCGGAAAGAATATTTCAGATGGATATTTGAACCAGCCCGAAATGACTCACGAAAAATTTGCTGCCAATCCTTTCTGTCCGGGCGAGCGGATTTATTTCACCGGCGACCTTGGAAAGATGAATGAAGACGGAGCTGTTCTATTTCTCGGGCGAAAAGACCACCAGCTGAAAATAAGAGGGTACCGTGTTGAAATCCTTGAAATTGAAAATACCCTGAACAAATATCCTTCCATCGAACAATCGGTTGTCCTGGTACCTGAAAATACTGCATCGGTTAATTCCGTTCAGGCTGCAATCGTGATGCGGCAAGGGTTTGATTTTGATGAAGAGGCACTCAGGAAATGGCTTTCACTCCATGTTCCTTCTTATATGATCCCTTCATCAATCACTGTTGTGGATCATTTTCCGCTTACGTCGAACGGTAAAATTAACCTGAAGAATTTAAACCGCACGATGAACCGGCATGAGACAGATAGTAAAACGCATACAGCTCCCCGCGATCTGACGGAATTAATGCTCCTGAATATTTTTAAAGAGATACTGAACCACGAAGATTTAGGCATCGAAGACAGCTTTTTTGATTCAGGCGGGCATTCCCTTCTGTCCATTCAGCTGTTCGCAGCCATCGATAAGGTTTTCTGTATTCACCTTCCTTTAGCCACTTTGTTTGAGCGGGGAAGCGTGATGGCACTGGCTGAACTTATCCGGAAATCGAGCGGGCTTCTGTTGACTAATTCCCTGGTTCCCATCCGTAGCGGGAACGGCAAAAAACAGTTATATCTTGTGCACCCCGCCGGTGGAAATGTACTTTGCTATTTCGAATTAGCTAAAGAACTGGGAGATGAATATGTTGTTTACGGCTTACAGTCAACAGGATTGTACAATAAAAATGTAAACACGGTGAGCGACATGGCCAGGTTTTACCTTGAAGAAATCAGTCTCCCTGAAAATACAGAGGATGTGGTTTTTGCGGGATGGTCGATGGGAGCTTTGATAGCATTTGAAATGGCCCGGCAGGTTAAAGAGAAATCAGGGAAATGCCCGAAACTGATGATAATCGATCAGTTGGCACCTGTTGAAGAATCGGTTGGAAAGGGAAGAATACCCGATGACAACATAGACCGGATGCTGGTTTTTGCTGGGAAAGTGGCCCACCTGGTAGGACAACCGCTTGGAATCAGCGCTGCCAGCCTGCGAAATATGAATAAAGAAGGGCAATCTGAAGTATTTCTGACTGCTTTTAAATCGGTAAACCTTGTTCCACCTGATATCAGCCTTAATGATTTTCATGGATATCTGGAATTGATGATTCATCATAACGAGATAACCTCATACTGCAGGCCGGGTTTCTATGATGGAAAGACACTGCTGATCAGGGCTGAAGATTCGTTGCCACCTCTTGATAACCAGGGCAAAATTCCAGCAAGGACCGCTGACCTAGGCTGGGAAAGGCTAGTCGGAGCTAATCTTACAATTGAAAATATTCCCGGCAACCATGTCTCCATTATTGCTCAACCTTACGTTAAAAACCTGGCGCTTACGCTAATGAAATGGACGGATTCCCCAACCTGAAATTTAAATAATCTAAACCAGCCTTTATGGAAGAACCAAAGGATTTATTTCAGTCTTCGACCCGTTTCTCTGTTGGAGATGAAGCGTTTTCATCCGGTCTTGTCTTTTTCTCTTCTTTAGAAGAGGAACAATTGCAGATAAAATCAAGGGAACTCCTTCACCCTGACGAAATCAGAATGGGATTAGATTTTGCTGCAGAGATCCGCAGAAGGTCGTTCCTCCACGGAAGAATTGCAGGGAAGATGGCAGTAAATCAACTTTTCCCTGAAGTTCCTTCAGTGAGCCTGCAGATTTCAACAGGTAGTATTGGCGAGCCATATTTTAAAAACTTCACTCATCCTTACGCTGTTTCCATTGCACATGATGATAAATGGATAGGAGGATTGTGTTTCCCCCTTTCGGTTCCTATGGGAATTGACCTGGAAAGCATGAGTGAGAAAAATCGCACTATCATCCCGTCAATTTTAAGCGATCAAGAGAAAGAAATATGCAAAAGGGCAGAGAATCCTCTTGAATTTCTGCATATACTCTGGACGGCTAAAGAGGCTGCCGGAAAAGCCATCGGCCTCGGATTCCGGGTTCCGACAGAATGGTATGAAATAGATCTGGTCGAGAACATCAGTACAACACCATATAAAATACATCGTTGCCGGTTTAAGCAACTCTCGGTTTATACAAGCCTTTCGGTGACCTTGCCACAAGGTATTCTTACCATTGCTTTCCCGGCTCAACAAAATCTGGAGCAGGCCATGATCAGGTTATTGCAGTAATACCAGGCTGCCGGCATGTAACGACTGTTCGCAAAACCGATTTAATTAAACTATAGTACCGTTGAATATGGAACAAACTCAGGAAGCTTTTATTGCCCGCATGCGGGGATTTATCTATGGAAACTGGCAAACATGCATAACCTATGCATTTGCCGAACTGAAACTTGCCGACATCCTTCAGTATGAAACAAAAAGCCTTGAAACCCTGGCAAGTAAAACATCCATTGAGCCAAAAACGCTTCTCCGGTTTCTGCGTTGCTGCGCCCAACTTAAGTTTATTGAAATTGATGTTATCAGCAAGGACATTACTTTAACTGAGTTTGGAAGCTACCTGATCAGCAACCATCCTCAAAGCCAACGCGATGCAGCCCTGTTAAACGGAGCATTTTACCGCTATGAACCATGGGGCAAAATAACCGGAATACTTAAATCGGGAAGCAGCGAAGGATTTTCGGAAACGCATAAAAATGGTTCGCTCGATTACCTGAAGGACAAACCCGAATTGCTGGAAGTATTCCAGAAAGCCATGACTAATCTTTCAGTTACTGAAAATGAACAGATTGCAAACCATTACGATTTCAGCACCTACAAACGCATTATTGATGTTGGCGGAGGACACGGCACTTTCCTCAAGGCCATCATGGAATCCAATCCTGGCATCCGTGGCACTATTTTCGATCTGGAAGAAACACTGGCCTCCGTTCATCTTGGAGATTCCTTCGTTGGAAAAATATCCTTACAGAGCGGAAATTTTTTCCAATCCATTTCATCGGACGGCGATTTGTACACCTTAAAGAATGTACTCCACAACTGGCCCGAAGAAAAAGTGCGCCTGATCATGACGAATCTGCGAATGTCCATTATGAGCTCAGCTGATGCTTTGAAAAAACGGGTTTTGGTAATCGAGCACCTGATGAGCGATGACACAAATACGGAAAGCATCGCTCCATGGATGGATATGAATTTTTTTATACTGGTTGGCGGGCAGGAAAGAACTTTGCTGGAATATACTGCGTTGTTTGCCGGCTGCGGCTTTGATGTTACAAAGGTGGTTCTTACAAAAACGGGGAGGAGTATTATTGAACTGGCAATTCCGGCATAAGTGAAAAATGGTTCTCCTGAATGCCGTTGAATGTTTATGAACGAACAAATTATTTAGCTGTTTTATATCCCATACCACATGAAGAACCAACGTCACCACGCTCCCTGATCAGAAAAGCACTGCCGCTGTTATCGATCGCAACCTCTGCAGGGTATGTATGCCCACAGAAATTGTAAGGCGAAAGTGTAGCTGTGTAGGCTCCAACATTTTCTATCAGCACTAAATCACCGACTGATACATCCGGGAAATCGGCTTCGCTTTGAATGATATCAATCGGGGTGCAGGTTGCACCTGTTAGGATAGCTGGCGAATGATGTCCGTATTCTTTTAAAGTCCTTATTAACGATTTGGGTTTATTATTGTATAATTGTCTTATTCCAAGATGATTAATGCCGGTATCCAGAATGATAAACTTTTTGCCCTTTGAGTATTTAACGTCTAAGACTTTACTAACTAAAACTGCTGATGTTGCTGTTAAATATCTGCCGCTTTCAAAGTATTTATGTTTTATTCCATCGAGGAATTGTTTTTTATGCTTAAATAAATTAGCCAAACCGGTTTTCAAAACACTCAGGTCTAAATCCGGTTGGCCGGCTGTTTCTGCAACGCCAAACCCTCCTCCGAAATCAAGGAAATCCAATTGGTTAAATTCGGCAATGTGTTTTTCGGCAAAGTCTATCAAAAAAGAAGTATTTTGAATAATGCTCTGAGCATCAAAAAACTGTGACCCGGCATACATGAAAAGTCCGTTAATATTGACTTTATTCCTGTATTTCCTGATTAACGGCATCACTTCCTTTTCATCAATTCCAAATTGAGATGGCACACCCCCCATTTTTAGAATCGAATTGCGATTAGTGAAATCCGGGTTAATCCGTATTGATAGATTTAAACTCTGACTGGACACACTAGCTATGTTTTGCAAATCCTGTTCCGATTCGACATTGTATGACAGTATGTTATTTCGTATCCCCAGTAATATCGCTTCTTTGCTTTTAATTGGACCTCCTAACACAATTCTTTCTGAATGAATTCCGAAGTTAATAACATGTTGCAATTCGCCGGCTGAAGCTACTTCAAAACCCAAACCGGCCTGATTAAATACATCTAAGACAAATGGATTAGGATTGGCTTTTACAGAATATAATAAACGCGAACCAACAGGTAGCGCATCCTGTAATTCAGTTATCCGGCCATTTAATTCTAAAGTACTATAAATGATTAGCGGGGTGGAATATTTCTTTACTAAGTCAGTAATATCAATATCGGGCATAAGCTTTAATTTGAGCATAACGCATTGATTTAATGAAATAAAAGCCCGCTTACAACAGGAATTTAACAAAGTTAATGAAATTCATTCCTGATGACTTAAAGTATTTCCATTAAATATAAAAGGCTGCCCAATCGGGGCATCCTTTCTTGTTAATAAGGTGTCTTAAAAACTTATTCTTTTACATAACTTTCAATCGGCGCACACGTACAAACCAGATTGCGATCCCCCCATGCATC
>CAZOXJ010000088.1:1232-15700 GCA_964583325.1 uncultured Lentimicrobiaceae bacterium | reverse complement strand
AGTGAAAAGTGTTGCTTCGCTTCGCTCGCAATGACAGTGAAGAGTGAAAAGTGAAAAGTGAAGAGTGAAAAACTGAGGCGAGTATGTGGAACGGGCAATCCGAACAGTTGTCAAAAACAATATTCATTTATAAAACTAAATTGCAGGTCACTGAATATCAATTTCTTCTCTACGTAAATTCATTCTAAATTGCAGAATTATCAAAAATAGTTGATTTTTCATTTTATTATCACATTCCTATTTCTAATCTTTGTGAATCGATTAACACCAATTTACAGATTGTGTAATTAATTCACATACAGATGAAAGCAGGAACTTTTGACACTCCAATCGATTTCGAAATCGTAACCGACAAGATTAAAGAACTCAATGTAGCAGTAGTTGGAAAAGCGACTATCAGGGAAATAAAACGTCTTGTCGATAACATTGAAACAGCTTCAGGTACAAAATTCGTAAGGATGGAAATGGGCGTGCCCGGATTGCCACCTGCACAAATCGGGACCGATGCTGAGATTGAAGCGTTGCAGAGAGGTGTTGCTGCCATTTATCCTGATATTGATGGCATTCCTTCGTTAAAAAAAGAAGTTTCATCGTTTGTAAAGAATTTTCTGGATATTGATGTTGATGCCGCTGGCTGCATCCCTACAGTTGGTTCCATGCAGGGTGGTTTTGCATCCTTTATGACGCTTTCGCGGATGAATAAGGCTAAAGATACCACCCTATTTATCGATCCGGGATTCCCTGTTCATAAGCAACAGCATAAAGTACTGGGGTATAAATTCGATAGTTTCGATGTATATGAATACCGCGGAGAGAAACTTCGCGAAAAACTTGAATCCTATTTTAAAAAGGGAAATATTCACTCTGTTTTGTATTCAAATCCAAACAACCCATCGTGGATTTGTTTTACCGATCAGGAACTACAGATCATTGGCGAACTGGCAAATAAATACGACGTTGTAATACTGGAAGACCTCGCGTATTTCGGAATGGATTTCCGTAAGGATTACAGCAAACCGGGCGTACCTCCTTACCAGCCTACAGTAGCTAAATACACTGATAATTACATACTTCTGATAAGCAGCTCAAAAGCATTCAGTTATGCCGGACAGCGAATAGGAATGATGGTTATCAGCAATAAATTATTCAATACCCGTGCCGAAGATTTGTTGAGGTATTATTCGAGCGATCAGTTTGGCCGGGCAATGATATTCGGAACCGTTTATTCGCTGAGTTCAGGCACAGCACATTCAGCTCAGTATGCGCTTGCTGCAATTTTAAAAGCAGCAAACGAAGGGAGATTCAATTTTGTTGAGCAGGTAAAGGAATACGGCGAGAAGGCAAAAATCATGAAAAAACTGTTTCTCGATAATGGATTCCATATCGTGTATGATAAAGATATTGACCAGCCAATTGCTGATGGTTTCTATTTTACCATTGCTTATCCAGGCTTCGATGGGCCCGACTTGATTGAAGAACTTTTATATTACGGAATCAGCGCTATTTCGCTTTCAATAACTGGTAGCGAGCATACCGAAGGACTCAGGGCTTGTGTTTCGTTAGTAAAACGCACACAGTTTCCTGATCTTGAATTCCGTTTGAAGAAATTCCATGAGCATCATCCGCTTTCATAGGCTGAAAAAAGTAACGTTTCAAAACTGCGGAATGCAATAATAAAGGTCATAATTGTGAAACAAAATCCGGAACTTCATCAGTTTCGGATTTTTTTTTAAAATTTCAGATTTATAGATTTTCTTTCACGTCACCCGGCTTTGAATAAACGTCGAAATTGCTGTGTTTTAATAAAAAAATCCCCAATACATGACTTCTTTCAAAATATTATTCCAAACAATTTAAACTCATTTTAAATTACCGTCTTTATTTACGATTGTCATATTAAAAACATGTCGGAATTGCAATAAATATCTACCTTCGCCCTCACAATTCAGTGAAACTCTTAATTATTATGGCAAAAATAAAAGGCGAAATTGTTGTTGATGTCGAAAGGTGCAAAGGATGCGAAGTATGCATTCCTGCATGCCCCGAAGATGTTATAGCTATGGCAAAACAAGTAAACAGAAAAGGATATCATTATGCAATGCCAACCAACGATATGTGCACCGGTTGCACCAATTGTGCTGTGGTTTGCCCTGACGGTGCAATTACTGTTTACCGCAAGAAATTTATTGATTAAGCATAAAAACTAACCTTAGGATGAAAGAATTACGGTTAATGAAAGGAAATGAGGCTTTTGCGGAAGCTTGCATCCGTGCCGGAGCTGACGGGTATTTCGGATACCCTATTACGCCTCAGTCGGAAGTAATGGAATACCTTATGGCTCAGAAAACTCATGAGCGCACAGGTATGGTTACATTGCAGGCTGAAAGTGAAATAGCTGCTATAAATATGGTTTACGGAGGAGCAGGTTGCGGAAAGCGTGTACTCACTTCATCGTCGAGCCCCGGAATGAGTTTAAAGCAAGAAGGGATTTCCTATATCGCCGGGTCTGAACTTCCTTGTTTACTTCTGAATGTTGTTCGTGGCGGACCTGGTTTAGGAACCATTCAACCTTCGCAATCCGACTATTTCCAAAGCACAAAAGGTGGCGGACATGGTGATTATCGCCTTATCGTTCTTGCACCTTCTTCTGTGCAGGAAATGGCTGATTTTGCCGGACTGGGTTTTGAGCTGGCTTTTAAATACCGGAACCCGGTGCTTGTACTTTCGGATGGCGCTATCGGACAGATGATGGAAAAAGTTGAACTTGATGTTCAGAAACCTCGTTTTACTGAAGAAGAGATCAGGAAAAACACTCCATGGGCAACTATTGGTAAAACTCCTGACAGAGAGCGAAATATAATAACTTCGCTCGACCTGGAATCCATCAAAATGGAACAGCACAATCAAAAGCTACAGGCAAAATACAGGGAAATTGAGAAAAACGAAGTTCGTTACGAAAAGATAAACTGCGAAGATGCCGAATATGCTTTTGTAGCATATGGAACCAGCGCACGTATTTGTCAGAAAGCAATTGAGCTTGCACGTGCCGAAGGTATTAAAGTCGGACTGATGAGACCTATTACTTTATTCCCTTTCCCAAAGCAGGTGATCAAGGACATGACATCAAAGGTAAAAGGCATTTTGTGTGTCGAAATGAGTGCCGGACAAATGATTGAAGACGTGCAACTAGCTGTCGAGGGCCGCGTAAAAGTTGAACATTTCGGTCGTTTTGGAGGAATCGTACATTCACCGTCAGAAATAGTGGAAGCATTGAAGAAACAAATAATCGGAGGATAGGATTATGGCCGAATTTAAAACAAACACTGAAATATTGCAACCTGAAAACGTGGTTTATAAACGTACTGACCTGCTTACTGAAAAGGCGCTCAGTTACTGCCCTGGTTGCGGACACGGTACTGCCCATCGCATTATCATGGAAGTTCTCGAAGAAATGAATATTCAATCCGAAACCATTGGCGTAGCACCTGTAGGATGCTCGGTACTGGCTTATGAATTTATGAATATTGATATGACTCAGGCTGCTCACGGTCGTGCTCCTGCTGTAGCTACCGCCATTAAAAGGTTATTCCCCGATAAATATGTTTTCACCTATCAGGGTGATGGCGACCTTGCTGCTATAGGCACAGCCGAAACCATTCATGCATGCAACCGCGGCGAAAATATGACCATCATATTCGTTAACAACGGAATTTATGGCATGACTGGCGGACAAATGGCCCCGACCACACTCCCCGGAATGAAATCAAGCACTTCGCCTTATGGACGCGATGTGGCTACCATGGGAAATCCTTTGAAAATGACTGAACTTGTTGCCACCTTACCCGGAACATTGTATGTTACCCGACAGGCGGTTCATTCACCTTCCGCCGTTCGTAAAGCAAAAAGAGCTATCCGTAAAGCATTCGAAAATCAGAAACTCAATAAAGGATTATCGTTTGTCGAAATTGTATCGAACTGTAATTCAGGTTGGAAAATGACACCTTTACAGTCGAATGAGTGGATGGTTGATAATATGTTCCCATACTATCCTTTAGGCGATATCAAAGTGAATGATGATAAATAGCTCTCAGCACTTTTTAAAAAAGCTTTAAAATTTAAAACAATGACCGAAGAAATAATCATAGCCGGATTTGGTGGACAAGGTGTACTCTCTATGGGAAAAATCCTTGCATACTCGGGAGTAATGCAAAATAAAGAAGTCAGCTGGATGCCTTCGTACGGACCCGAAATGCGCGGAGGAACTGCCAATGTTACTGTTATTATCAGCGACGAACGCATCAGTTCACCCATTTTAAATGCCTACGATACCGCTATCATATTGAACCAGCAATCGATGGATAAATTCGAAAGCACTGTAAAACCCGGTGGACTGCTTATCTACGATCCGAATGGCATTATCCGGCATCCCGAAAGGAAAGACATAAATATCTACACCATTGAAGCAGCTGAAAAAGCAGGTAAACTGGGACTTTCGAAAGTTTTCAATATGATTGTACTGGGTGGATTCCTTAAATTGAAACCTATAGTTGATATGGAATTCATTCATAAAGGACTGGAAAAATCGCTCCCGGCCCGCCATCATGTTATGATTCCTGAAAACGAAAAAGCAATAGAAACAGGAAAAGGACTTATCGCACCTGTATTGGTGCTTAACTAGGAAGCTCTTTTTAACTTATTGTCACTGAAACTGCCATTGTGAGATGGCAGTTTTTTTTTATGTAACTCACGGGAAGCACTCCAAATGGTTAAGAATAACTAAAAGAGTACTTTTGCGAAATGAATTACAAACCGGATCAGCTGAAAGAATTCCTTGAAGAAAAAGTCCTTTTCTATAACCAACCCTCATTTATCGAAAATGATCCTATTGCCATTCCGCATTCTTTCTCAAAAAAAGAAGATATTGAAATAGCCGGCTTCCTTTCGGCAACCCTTGCCTGGGGACAAAGGGTTACTATAATCCGAAAGGCCCGTGAACTTATGGTTCGCATGGATAATGCACCTTATGATTTTACAATTAATGCTTCGGACAAAGAAATCGGGTCACTTTCAACCTTTGTGCACAGAACTTTCCAGGGAGAAGATTGCATTTATTTTTTGCATGCTTTGCAACAGATTTATAAAAAGAGAGGTGGATTAGAAGCCGCTTTCACATCAGGATACCTTAATAATCAGTCTGTTAAAGAATCGATTCACCATTTTAAAGCACTGTTTTTCGGCTTTGAGCATCTTCACCGGACACAAAAGCATGTTCCTGATCCAATGACAGGTTCCGCAGCAAAACGTATCAATATGTATCTGAGATGGATGGTCAGAAATGACGGAAACGGTGTTGATTTCGGTATCTGGAAAAATATAAATCAGGCACACCTTATGTGTCCGCTCGATCTGCATTCAGGAAGAGTTGCCAGGAAACTAGGTTTACTGACCCGAAAACAGGATGACTGGCAAGCTGTTGAAGAGTTAACCACCAATTTGCGTACTTTTGACGCATCCGATCCTGCGAAATACGATTTTGCGCTTTTCGGATCAGGTATAAACGAGAAGTAATACTTAAAAAGATTGAGAATGGAATTGATTGATATTCAAAACTATATTAACGCCAACCAGGCCATTTTGCTATATTTCTATAACGATAGTTGTGCACCTTGCAAAGTGTTAAGACCAAAAGTCCAGGAATTGGTGGAAAGCAGTTTTCCTGAAATGAAATTTATGCTTATCAATGCCGAACTGTTTCCGGCAACGGCAGCTTCGTACGGTGTTTTTGCATCGCCTACAATTATCGCTTTTTTCGAAGCAAAAGAATATATAAGAGAGAGCAAAAACATATCAATCAGCGAATTGCACGATAAGATAAAACGAATTTACAATATGATTTTCTAATTCATCTTATATATATCTGATATTTCCCAAAATATAAAAGAGATCTATCGCCGCGAGCGTGGGATATTTATTAATCAGGATCGATCTGAACAATCAGCATCTGTTTCGTGTTTTTATGTTTAATAATTCTCAAAAACAATTAAACACAATATCTTCCCAAAAATGAAAACTCTATTTATCGCAGTGATACTTCTACTGTCAGGAGCTGTGAGTTATGCACAACAATCTAACTTTCATAGTTTTAAAACTAAAACTATTGACGGCAAAGTGTTTGACCTGGCAAGCCTGAAAGGGAAAAAAGTACTTGTAGTTAACACGGCTTCCAAGTGTGGTTTAACACCTCAATATAAAGATTTACAGGATCTTTACCTGAAATATGGCGGCGACAATTTTGTGATTATTGGTTTCCCGGCAAATAATTTCTTAAGCCAGGAGCCTGGTTCCAATTCCGAAATAAAGCAGTTTTGTACCGAGAACTATGAAGTTACTTTCCCTATGATGCAGAAAATATCTGTAAAGGGTGACGACATTGATCCTATTTACAAATGGCTGACATCCAAATCAATGAATGGTAAAATGGATGCTGAGGTGAGCTGGAATTTTCAAAAGTTTATGATTGACGAAAACGGTAATTTTGTGGATATGGCCTCCCCCCGGACAAAACCATCGGATGAAAAAATTGTTAAATGGATAACATCCAAATAATTAAATAATCCGAAAAACAATACTGAACCGGTTAAAATAGATTTTAGCCGGTTTTATTTTTTCTCGAAACCAGGACTTGTTAGATGAAAACTACAATTTTAAATCTTCAAATCATGGTTCAGTCTGTCTCGTTGAATGAAAATAACATTTCCTGATATATGTATATCCTTTAATTCCTGACTTTTACGATTAACATCTTGTCTAAATTGAGCTTAAAACCAACAAAATATGTTTTTGTATAGATATTATTGCATATTTTTATAATTGGATTTAAAAAACTGATTATGGACAATTTTAAAGATTCGCGGACAGCCCTGAACGTAATGCAGGCTTTTGCAATTGAAACACAGGCCATTCAAAAATACCTGTGGTATGCCAAAATTGCAACTAAAGAAGGATATCAGCAAATTGCTGCAATTTTCACAGAAACTGCTGAGCAGAAAAAGTCGCATACCAAAACATTATTCCGGTTTCTCGAAGGCTGCGAACTCGAAATCACAAGCATTTTTAAAGCTGAGCCCTTAGCCGGAACTCATGAAAACCTGAAAGCTGCTTGCGAAGCAGAAAAACACCAACACGAACAATTATTTGCTGATTTTGAATCCATTGCATGGGAAGAAGGACATAAGCAAATTGCTACTAAGTTGAAACTGTTCCGGCAGATCAAGAATTTTTATGCTGAAAGGTTCGAAAAACTGGCTTCAAATATCGAAAACGGAACCGTTTTCAAGAAAGACAAAAAAGTAAAATGGATATGTCGCAAATGCGGTCTTATTTACGAAAGCGAAAGGGCATTGAAAAATTGTCCGGGTTGCGAACATCCCCAGGCATATTTCGAAATTCTTGCTGAAAATTATTAGTCTACCGCAACATTGAAACCCTTATTTTTGTTACCAATATAAAACACGCAAAATACTACTCAGGCATGGCGGTCAAAACAATAAAAACCAAACAGCAGGAAACTTCTCAGGCTTTAGATAAACAGCAAATTTTAAACGATTACCGAACTGCGAACGAAAGCCGGCAGGCTAGTCTGCTTGGGCGTCGCGAAGTGCTTACCGGTAAAGGGAAGTTCGGCATATTTGGCGATGGGAAAGAAGTGGCTCAACTTGCGATGGCAAGAGTTTTCCGCAATGGCGACTGGCGATCAGGATACTACCGCGATCAAACTTTTATGCTTGCTGCCGGACTGATGAGTATTGAAGAAATTTTTGCGCAGATATACGGCGATACCGATGCCGAATTCAATCCCATGAATGCAGGGCGACTGATGAACAATCACTTTGCTACAAGGAGTCTTGATAAAAAAGGAGAATGGAAAAACCTTAGCGAGCAAAAAAATTCATCGGCTGATATCTCTCCTACAGCAGGACAAATGCCTCGTTTGCTGGGACTTGCACTTACATCAAAACTTTTTCGTAACAACCCTGAATTAGCTCATCTGACTAATATTTCGAAAAACGGCGATGAAGTCGCATTTGGAACCATTGGCGATGCCAGCACAAGCGAAGGTCATTTCTGGGAAACCATTAACGCTGCAGGTGTTTTACAAGTGCCAATGGCGATGTCAGTGTGGGATGATGGGTTTGGAATTTCGGTTCCTAATAAACTGCAGACAACAAAATCGAGTATATCGGAAGTACTCAAAGGATTTGAAAAAACTGAAGACAAGGATGGATTTATAATCCTGACAGCAAAAGGCTGGGATTATGCCTCTTTATGTAAAATATATGAAGAAGGTGTTGAATATTGTCGGAAAAACCATGTTCCGGTATTATTTCATATCACCGAAGTAACTCAACCACAAGGCCATAGCACCTCAGGCTCGCACGAGCGCTACAAATCTGCCGAAAGGCTTGAATGGGAAAAAGAGTATGATTGCATTTTGCAGATGCGTAAATGGATCATTTCTGAAAGTATTGCTTCAGATTCAGAACTTGATCAAATTGAAAAAGAAGCTATTGAGAGAGTTAAGCATGCCCGGAAATCGGCCTGGAATAATTTCCAGAAACCTTTAAACCAGCTTCGTGATGAATTCCTTAAAATTGCCGATGTTACAACCTGCAATTGTGCCAAGACACAGAAAATCAATGCTATAAAAGAAGATTTACGTCAGGTTGCTGATCCAATCCGCAAGGATATAATGTCAGCAGCAAAAAAAATATTACGCCTGATTTGCGATTCATGCAGTAATCCGGAAAATTCGTTAAAAATCAATGTCTCTGCCTGGCTGAAAAAAGAACTTTTAGTCAGCAGCGAAAAATTTAATACTTTCCTTTACAGCAATTCCGAAGAATCAGCATTAAAAGTGGCTCCTGTAGCCCCCATTTACACAGAAGACGCTCTAATGGTTCCCGGCCGCGAGATTTTACGTGACAATTGGGATTATCAATTTGAAAAAGACAAAAAGATTGTAATGTTTGGGGAGGATGTTGGACAAATAGGAGGTGTTAATCAAACTTACGAAGGCCTTCAGACCAAATACGGCGAAAACCGGATTTTCGATACCGGCATTCGTGAAGCTACAATTATTGGCCAGGGAATTGGGTTGGCAATCAGAGGTTTACGCCCGATTGCCGAGATACAGTATTTCGATTATCTTCTTTACGGTTTACAGCTAATGAGTGATGATCTGGCCACATTGCAATATCGCACCCGCGGCGGACAGAAGGCTCCGATGATCATTACTACCCGTGGCCACCGCCTCGAAGGAATATGGCATTCCGGATCACCACTAAGTATGGTAATTAACAGCATAAGAGGAATTTACGTTCTCGTTCCACGAGATATGACCAGGGCTTCAGGCTTTTACAACACCATGCTTCAATCGGATGAACCAGCTTTGATAATTGAACCACTGAACGGTTACCGGCTTCGTGAAACACGACCTGCGAATATCGGTGAATTCCGAATTCCGGTTGGAGTTCCTGAAGTTATTGAAACCGGAACTGATGTAACTCTTGTAACCTATGGTTCGTGTGTGCGTATTGCACAGGATGCTGTTGCGCAACTCCGAGATTTTAAAATATCGGTCGAACTTATTGATGTACAGTCGCTTGAACCATTTGATATTCATTATATGATTGCTGAATCTCTCAAAAAAACAAACAAAATTGTTTTCTTTGACGAAGATGTCCCTGGTGGAGCGACTGCTTATATGATGCAGAAAGTTCTGGAAGAACAGAAAGGATTCCAATACCTTGATGCAGAGCCACAAACAGTTACTGCTCAGGCTCACCGGGCAGCCTATGGAACTGACGGAGACTATTTTTCGAATCCGAATGCCGAGGATGTTTTCGATTGCATTTATAACATGATGCATGACTACAACCCGATAAAATATCCAAAAATCTTCTGAAACAGTAGCTGATTCTGAATTTTATAAATGACCTTAACCCTATGGACTGAAACCTTCATAGGGTTTTGCTTTTATAATCCTTAAAAGATTTACAGAAATCGGATCAATGCTTCCATATCCTGTTTCTAATCACAAAAATTTAACTTATAATTATTACTTTTGCCAAAAGCCCAAACCGGTTTTATTCTTTATGAAACGTTTCCTGTATTACCTTCTCCCCGCTTCACTGCGCTTGTTCGCCAGGCGATTGTATTTTCTGCCGATTGATACCTTCGATTATTTAACCGGCAAAAGACCTGATGGGGTTCCGCCAAGGGGAAAAATTTTTATCGGGCATGGCGATTATGTGAAAGTAGGCGAAAGGTATCTTACAAATTTTAAAGAACTCTGCGGATTAAAACCCGATCATGCTGTGCTCGATATCGGTTGCGGAATCGGCCGGATGGCTGTGCCGCTTACGCGCTATTTAAACGAAAAAGGCTCCTACGATGGATTTGATATTGTTAAAAGCGGAATTGATTGGTGTAATAAACATATTGCTACAAAATATCCTAACTTCAGATTTCAATATACCGGCCTTTACAACCAGCTTTATAACACATCTGATAAGGTAGATGCCAGTAATTTTATTTTCCCTTATACCAACGCAAAATTCGATTTTGTATTTCTGACCTCCGTATTTACCCACATGATGCCTGCAGAAGTTGAGAATTATATCAACGAAATGGGGCGCGTAATGAAGCCTGGAGCAACCTGCCTGGTATCATTCTTCCTGGTAAATTGCGAATCGGAAGATTTGATGATCAAGAATCCAACTCATATGAATTTCCCTGTTAATAAAGGTTTTTACAGGCTTCATTCAACCCGGGTTGACACCGCAAATGTTGCTTATGACGAGGAATGGATTCTTGATAAACTGGAAAAAGCCGGTCTGAAAATGGATTCAATAAAATATGGTCAATGGTGCGGGCGTTCTAAATGGTTTGATTATCAGGACTTGCTAATTTGCAGCAAACAGTAATAGCGATAAACAAATCGCACTATCTTTGAACAAAGTTTAATTCTGACTCCTCAACACCGCACCTGCTTTTGAAACTTTCCGTAATCATAGTCAGTTACAATGTGAAGCACTTTCTCGAACAGTGTCTTCACTCGGTGCGCGCAGCAAGTGTTGGTATTGACACCGAAATATTTGTGGTTGATAACGCCTCAGTTGATGGTTCGGTAAAAATGGTGAGGGAGAAATTTCCTGAAGTAATATGTATTGCCAACGAAGATAACCCGGGATTCGCCAAAGCTAACAACCAGGCAATCAGGCAGTCGGAAGGAGAATATGTGCTTCTGTTAAATCCGGATACCATAGTTGAAACAGATACTTTCGCCAAAATTATTGGTTTTATGGACAGCCATCCTGATGCGGGTGGTTTGGGAGTGAAAATGGTGGACGGCACCGGTCGCTTCCTTCCTGAATCGAAACGTGGTCTGCCAACTCCGGTGGTAGCTTTTTATAAAATTTTCGGTTTATCCCGGTTGTTTCCTAAATCGAAAACATTCAACAAATATCACCTTGGCTATCTTGACAAGGATAAAACCCACCAGGTTGAAATACTTGCCGGCGCATTTATGCTTATGCGTAAATCTGTTCTCGATAAAGTAGGATTACTCGATGAAGCGTTTTTTATGTACGGCGAGGATATTGACCTCTCCTACCGCATTATAAAGGGCGGCTACCACAACTATTACTACCCTGATGCCCGTATTATTCATTACAAAGGCGAAAGCACAAAAAAGGGAAGTCTGAACTACGTTTTCGTGTTTTATAATGCAATGATCATTTTCGCACGGAAACATTTCACGGCTAAGAATGCACAGCTTTTCTCCATATTGATCAATATGGCGATTTATTTCAGGGCATTTCTTTCGATTATAAGCCGTGTGCTGAAAAACACTTTTCTTCCTCTCACTGATGCCGCTTTGCTTTATGGCGGACTTGCCATGCTGGCCCGAATTTGGGAACAACGTGTGGTTTATCCGTGGGGCGGTCATTATCCGGTTGAACTTTACCTGTTCGTTATTCCTTCATTTATCTTAACCTGGATGGTAAGCATTTATTATTCAGGAGGTTTCGACAAACCAATGAGTTTATGGAGGTCGTACCGCGGACTGCTGACAGGCACAGTTATTATCCTTGTGGTATATGCACTTTTACCTGAACATTACAGGTTTTCTCGTTCATTGATACTTACAGGCACGGCATGGGGAATAATTGTACTTACACTTTCGCGGCTTATGATGCATTTGCTTCGAATAGGTGGTTATACCCTGAATTCAGGCAAGAGCAAACGCTTTGCAGTTATAGGCGAAGAAACCGAAGCACATCGTGTTGCTGAACTTCTCCAGAAAGCACTTTCGAACCCTGGCTTTATCGGCTTGGTTAACAGCACTGTAACAGGTGGTGACAAAAATGGTTTCCTTGGAAATATTAACCAGATAAAGGACATAATAAATATTTATAAAATTGATGAACTGATATTTTGTGCCAAGGATATGCCTGCCGAAGATATTATTGACCAGATGTCGGCACTCCAACATACGCAGGTCGGTTACAAAATTGCACCTCCGGAAAGCATGTCGATCATAGGCAGTAATTCCATCGATACTGCAGGTGATTTGTATGTTATTGATATTAACTCGATTGGAAAATTTCAAAACCGGAGGAGCAAGCGGGTATTTGATGTAGCCACTGGAATTGTACTCCTCGTTTCCTACCCTTTAACACTATTTTTTACCGGCAATCCGATTAATTACCTGCTGAATATTTTTGAAGTCCTGCTTGGTTATAAATCCATTACCGGTTACCATCCAATGGACCATCACGATCATAAACTTCCTGATATCCGCAAAGGAATCATTTACCCTACCGATGCTTTAGATCAACAAAAGACTGATTCGCAAGCCATTGCAAGACTAAACATGCTTTATGCCCGCGATTACAGGATTAGCAACGAATTCAGGCTGCTTTACAAAGGATTCAGGCACCTGGGACGAAAATAGCCAACACATTGAACCAAACTACGTTTCTGTTTGTTGAGGTATAGTGGTTCAGGAATTGAACAAAAGAATAAACACACTGCGTTAGAATTATTAATTAAAATCAGAATAAAACAATACCATGGCAAATTTTGAACTGGTAATGCCGAAACTTGGCGAAAGTATTATTGAAGCAACCATTGTGCGTTGGCATAAAAAAGAAGGCGATCAGGTAGTTGAAGATGAGTCGATTGCCGATCTGGCGACCGATAAAGTGGATTCCGAAATTCCATCACCTGTCGAAGGAACTGTTACCAAATTATTTTTCAAAGAAGGAGATGTAGTTCCGGTCGGAAAAGTCATTGCTATTATAAACATGGGTGGGGCCGACGAGCCTGTCACTACTCAGGCAGCTGAAAAAGAAACCGCAACTGTTGAATCAAAACCTGAAACTCAGTCAGCAGCAACTGTCGTAAATATTGCAGAAACAGCATCTGAGAGCGATCGTTTTTATTCACCCCTGGTACGAAGCATTGCCAAACAGGAAAATATTTCGTTAAGTGAGCTTGATTCTGTTTCAGGAACGGGTAAAGATAACCGGCTCACCAAACAGGATGTTCTCGATTATATTAAAAACCGCGGTTCGCAAACTGCTGCTCCAGCCATAACAACTTCAGCTCCTGCTGCTGAAAGGCCTAAAGTTCAGGCTCCGGCTGTTACAAGTTCAACAGGCGATGTTATTTTCGAAATGGACCGTATGCGCAGGCTTATTGCTGATCATATGGTGATGTCGAAGCAAGTTTCGCCCCATGTAACATCATTTATTGAAGTTGATGTTACTAATATCGTACGCTGGCGCGAAAAAATTAAAGATAGTTTTGCAAAACGCGAAGGACAAAAAATTACCTATACGCCCTTGTTTGTTGAGGCTGCAGCCAAAGCCCTGCGTGAGTTCCCGAATGTTAACGCTTCTATTGACGGGTATAAAGTAATTCAGCGCAAAGCAGTAAATATCGGAATGGCAGCAGCACTGCCTGATGGCAATCTGATTGTTCCCGTAATTAAAAACGCAGATCAGAAAAACCTGCTTGGCATCGTTAAAGATGTGAATGACCTGGCTGACCGCGCCCGTAAAAACAAACTCAATCCCGACGACATTACAGGTGGAACATTTACTATTACCAATTTCGGATCTTTCGACAGCCTTACCGGTGTTCCTGTAATTAACCAGCCACAGGTTGCTATACTTGGTATAGGAACTATCAAAAAACGTCCCTGGGTACTCGAAACGGCTGATGGCGATGTGATTGCTATCCGTCATATCTGTATGCTTTCACTTTCGTACGATCACAGGCTGGTTGACGGTGCCCTTGCAGGAATGTTTATTAAACGCATTCAGCAGTTGCTCGAAGGGTTTGATGGGAACATGGCGCTGTAAGGGAGTGAAGAGTGAAAAGTGAAAAGTGAAAAGTGA
>CAZOXJ010000088.1:0-1132 GCA_964583325.1 uncultured Lentimicrobiaceae bacterium | reverse complement strand
AGTGAAAAGTGAAAATCTGAATTTATGAGTAAAATGAGGTTTCCCGCACTTTTAAGCTATAAATACTGACTTATTAATAACCTTTACCTGAACTAAAATAAACCCGGCAGTTTAATTCGCCGGGTTTTTCTTTTTACACCTGAAAAATCAATAATTTAGCCAATGGAAGATTCAACTTCCTATATAATATATTTTCGATGCAACTTAATCTTACCAAACCCATTATCATTTTCGACCTCGAAGCAACCGGTGTAAACATTGGCAGCGACAGAATTGTAGAAATCGCCATGCTGAAGGTTTTCCCTGACGGACATGAAGAATTCAGGCGTCACCTTATAAATCCAACTATTCCAATGCCTGAAGTGGTTATTGCCATACATGGTATTACTGACGAAATGGTTAAAAACGAACCCACTTTTAAAGAGATTGCCGGAACCTTAAACGCCTTTATCGGGAATAGTGATTTATCTGGCTATAATTCAATTAAATACGATATTCCTTTGCTGGTTGAAGAGTTTTTGCGTGCAGGTGTTGAATTTGAACTGAAAAACCGCCGGATTATTGATGTGCAGAATATTTTCCATAAAATGGAACCACGCACCTTGAAAGCTGCCTATAAATTCTATTGCCAGACCGAACTTATCAACGCACATTCTGCTGAAGCGGATACTCGTGCAACCTACGAAGTTTTGAAAGCTCAACTGCAACGTTACGAAGGAGTTGAATATACCGAAAAAGACGGAACTACCTCCTACCCTGTTGTTAATGATATGAATGCGCTTGATAAATTTTCGTACTACAACCGCAACGCCGACCTGGTTGGGCATATTATTTTTAACTCCAAGGGACAGGAAATTATCAATTTCGGAAAGCACAAAGGAAAAGTATTGGAAGAAGTTTTCAAAACGGAACCCTCCTACTACGACTGGATGATGAAAGGCGATTTCCCGCTTTCGACTAAAAGAACCATTACTGCTATTAAACTGAGAGGGTTTAATAAGGGTTGATTGAAATGGGATACGGGGTTTAGGGTTTAGGGGTTTGGGATTTGGGACTTGGAATTTGGGACTTGGAATTTCACGATTAGGAAAAGTTGGAATATGAAACAAAAATTTTAAGAAATGAAAATAAT
>CAZOXJ010000087.1:0-15893 GCA_964583325.1 uncultured Lentimicrobiaceae bacterium | reverse complement strand
ATACGTGATACAAAATGCCTGGTGCTCATTGGTTCGCATATCGGCGAAAATATGCACAACGGACAGGTGCAGGAAATGAGCGAAGCCATCGACAAAGGTGCCGTTATTATAACTGTTGATCCAAGGCTATCGACAGTTGCATCCAAATCAAAATTCTGGCTGCCTATAAAACCTTCTACGGATATCGCATTGTTGTTGGCATGGATTCATGTGCTGATTAATGATGAGCTATATAATAAGGAATATATATCAGCCTATGCCGAAGGATTTGAAGAGCTGAAAGCTCATGTTAGTGCTTTTACTCCCGAATGGGCATATGGAATTACCACGCTGAAACCCGCCCTGATCCGCAGCACGGCCCGCGAAATGGCTAATGCAGCTCCTTCGGTTATTATTCACCCGGGCCGTCATGCAGCCTGGTATGGCGATGATGTGCAGCGCACACGCGCAATTGCCATACTTAATGCTTTGCTTGGTTCATGGGGTAACAGGGGTGGTATTTTCTTTAAAGAAGGTATCAAAATCCCTGAATTCCCGCATCCTGAATACCCAAAACCAGCCTGGTCGTGGAAAGACCTCCTGGATGGAAAATATCCATTGGCAAACGAAGCTGTTACCAACTCAGTTATTGAAGCTTCTTATCCTAAAGACGGCAAAGACGCAAGAATAAAAGGATGGTTTATTTCGGGTACAAATCTTGTTGCCTCGGTTCCATTAAAAGAAGAACTTGAAAAGGCAATGCAAGCCCTCGAATTGATAGTGGTTGTGGATACAATGCCAATGGAAATTACCGATTATGCCGATGTAGTTTTGCCTGAATGTACTTATCTGGAACGGTATGATGATATTCGCGCAACCGCACACCGCGAGCCAACCCTTTGCCTTCGTATGCCTGCCGTTGAACCGAAGTATCAAACCAAACCAGCCTGGTGGATTGCCAAACAGCTAGGCGAAAAACTCGGACTTGGTGACTACTTCAATTACAAGGACTATTCAGAAGTACTCGACTGGCAGCTCAAACAAGTGGGTTCATCCCTCGAAGAGCTTCAGCGGATTGGAGTAAAAAAATCAACGCGTAAAACTTCACCCTACATTGAGCCCGGAGCTGATCATCAGTTTAAAACAGCATCGGGAAAAATACAGCTATTTTCACACGAGATGGCTGAAGCAGGTTTTGATCCAATGCCTGTATTCACTCAGCATCCTGAACCCCAGGAAGGTTTTTACCGCCTGATATATGGCCGCGCTCCCATGCATACGTTCAGCCGTACAGCCAATAACCCTAACCTGGTGGCACTTATGCCCGAAAATTCAGTGTGGATTAATCCACAGGTAGCTCGTATCTGGGGAATTAAAAAAGATCAGTATGTATGGCTTAAAAACCAGGATGGCGCCGTTTCGAACTTTGCTGTTAAAGTAAGGTTGACCGAGCGCATCCGGTGGGACTCCGTTTATATTGTTCATGGATTCGGGCATCATCACAAACCCCTGAAATTTGCTTACGGCAGAGGCGTGAACGACACCGAACTTATTACAAACGTTATGTTGGATCCCATTATGGGAGGAACCGGTATGAGAGGAAATTTTATTACATTTTTAACTGAAGATCCACGAAAGGAGGCTGAAGCATGAGGTACGCAATGGCTATCGACACCAAAAAATGTGTAGGGTGCAGCGACTGCGTAGTTGCCTGCCAGACTGAAAATAATGTACCCATCGGTTTTTGCCGCGACTGGGTGGTTGAAACTGTTGACGGAACATACCCTAACGTTACCATTGAATTGCGTTCGGAACGCTGCAACCATTGCGATAATTCGCCATGTGTTCGTTGTTGTCCGACTGGCGCCAGTCACTTCGAAGATGGGGGCATTGTACTGGTAACTCCACACAAGTGCATCGGATGCGGAGCTTGCATTCAATCCTGTCCTTACGATGCAAGGTATTCACATCCTGATGGATACGTAGATAAATGTACTTTTTGCATTCACCGGGTTCGTAAAGGCGAAAATCCTGCATGTGTAAGTGTTTGCCCTACAAGTTGCATGTATTTCGGCGACCTTGATGATCCGAATTCGGAAATTGTTAACGTTCTGAAAAACCGCAAATTCAAGGCCTTGGCACCTGAAGCAGGAACCAAACCAAATATCTTTTACCTGACCTGATAACTCAAAAATATTCGTTTTAACATGAAATAGCCATGATAGAATGATCATCCGATGAAGTAAAAATTTGTTGTATCATGGCGTATTCCATCTTACCAAAATCAAAATAAGTAATACTAAGATGAAAGAAGAATTATTTGTAAGCGGTCGCAATATTCCTAATATTGACCCTTATCTGCATATCTGGCACTGGCAAATCCCGATCTATCTTTTCCTGGGTGGACTGGCAGCAGGAATCCTTTTCCTTGCAGCTGTTTATACCATTCTTGGCAAAGACAAAGAAATGCAGGCAACCGTAAAATGGGCTCCGTTTATTGTGCCTTTTGCCCTGATCATCGGTTTGTTTATGCTTTTCCTCGACTTAAAACACAAGCTTTATTTCTGGCAGCTCTACACTACAATCCGCCTTGAATCACCAATGGGTTGGGGCGCATGGGTGTTGATGATCATGACCCCGATCTCAATTATCTGGTCAGCCAGTTATATCAGAGAGGTTTTTCCAAACTGGGATTGGAAATTTAAGTTTTTGTACACTTTCGAAGCATGGGTGATTAAAAACCGATGGTACATTGCCTGGCCAATGGCAATTTATGCCGTAATACTTGGAATATATACCGGGATTCTGCTTTCAGCCTTCAATGCGAGGCCTTTGTGGAATACGACTATTCTCGGGCCGCTGTTCCTTGTTTCCGGTATGTCGACAGGTGCTGCCACTATTATCCTGATGAGCAAAAACCATGAGGAACGCCGGCTTATCGGCCGCCTCGACCTGTTGTTTATAGCGGTTGAATTGTTCTTCATCGTTCATATGATCATGGGATTCCTGGCAGGATCGGAAGTGCAGATACAGGCCGCCCAATTGTTCCTGGGTGGTGAATTTACTGTTTCTTTCTTTGTATTTGTAATCCTTTTGGGGCTTTTGTTACCTGCAGTACTGGAAGTTCTTGAACTTATCGGATATAAAGTGCCGATCGTAATTCCGGCTATACTGGTTCTGCTTGGCGGACTGATATTCAGGTTTATAATGGTTGAAGCAGGGCAGATTACAAGGTATTTGTATTAGGGGTTAGGTTTTAGGATTTTGGGATTGGGGAGGTAGAGCGAGAGGGAGAGAGGGAGAAGGGGAGAAAAGGAGAAGGGGTGTCTTCCGACTTCGGACTTCCGACTTCCAGCCTTTTTTAACATTAAACGAAAAACAAGTTCAACACAAAAAATAGTTAATAATGGAAAAGATGAAACGAGACGGCACCTTTTATATCAACCCTTACCTGGGTGGTATTTTATTGGGCCTGGTGCTTTTCAGCACATATTATATAACTGGCCGGGGACTTGGTGCCAGCGGAGCAGTAAAAAGCTCAGTAGTATCAGCAGTTCATACAGTTGCTCCGGTTCATGCGGATGCGAACAAATACTACAGCAAATTCCTGAGCGACGATGCCAGCCCGATGAGTAACTGGCTGGTCTTTGAGGTTATAGGTGTAATTGTAGGAGGATTTCTTTCGGGAACTCTTTACGGAAGGTTAAAATTCAAAGTCGAACATTCACCAAAAATTACCGGCAAAACCAGGCTGATTGCTGCTTTGGCAGGTGGTATCCTTTTTGGAGTTGGCTCCCAGTTTGCCCGCGGATGCACCAGTGGAGCTGCGCTTAGTGGCATGGCTGTGCTTTCGGCATCAGGCATAATCACTATGATGGCCATTTTCGGCTCGGCTTACCTTTTTTCATGGATTTTTAAGAAACTATGGATTTAAGGAGAAGCCGATTTTCATTCTCATCAATCCCATCAATCTCATCAATCCCATCAATCATTTCAATCGCATTTAAAACAAAAAATATATGGTAGGACCTCTTATTCCCATGGGTGTTATTCCCGAAACCTGGAACAATGTAATTGCATTGTTACTGGGGGTTGGTTTCGGTTTTTCTCTCGAAGCTTCCGGTTTTTCTTCATCACGCAAAATCATGGGAACCTTTTTTGGTTACGATTTTGTAGTATTGCGCGTGTTTTTTACGGCTGCCATCACTGCCATGACAGGCATATTCTACTTCGATTATATGGGCTGGATGGACGCTTCCATGCTTTACATCAATCCGTATTATGTAATGTCGGCTATTATTGGCGGCATAATAATGGGATTCGGTTTTGCATTGGGCGGCTTTTGCCCCGGCACCAGTTTTACAGGTGTAGCCATCGGGAAAATAGATGCTATGTTTTTCAGTGGAGGACTCTTTATAGGTGTTTTTATTTTTTCGGAACTTTACCCGCTGTTTCAAGGCTTGTACAACAGCCAGGATATGGGAGGAGCCAGGATTTACGATCTCCTGGGAATGCGCGATACCGTTTTTGCATTTCTGCTGATTGTTGCAGCAGTCGGGATGTTTTATGGAGCTGCATTTGTTGAAAAAAAGGTTAAAAAAGTTGAGTATTAAGAGTTAAGATTATGAAAAAGAGATATCTGTTACTGGCAGGCATTATAATAGCACTCGGAGTAGGAATACTCTTCATGCCTGCAAAAGATGCTACCAAACAAACTCAACCTGAACTGCTTCTTGCTGCAATTGATGATCCATCAAGGTTTCTGACTACGGATGATATCACCGACAGGCTTGTAAAAAAAGACCCGGCTATGATGTTGATTGATGTAAGACCTGAATCACAGTTCAAGGCTTTTTCAATTCCAGGAGCCATCAATATCCCGGTTGATTCCCTGCTTTCCGGTTCAGCACAGGAGATGCTGAAGCAAAAAGAAATGGATAAAGTGTTTTATTCCAATGCCGATGTTACTTCCGACCAGGCCTGGATTATTTGCAAACGAATAGGCTTGCAACGCATTTATGTTTTGCAGGGCGGAGTAAATAAGTGGTTCAATATAATCGTTAAAGCCGAAAAACCTGCCGAATCTGCTCCAACGGAAGCGTTGGATCTTTACCAGTTCAGGATGGCAGCAAGTCAGCATTTCTTTGGTAGCCGGGAAATGGCATCAAAACCTAACGTAGTTGCTCAAAAGAAAAAGGTAACCGTTGTAAAAAAATCAGCCGAAGCTGCTTCGGGTGGAGGTTGTTAATTAGATCAGAAAAACACAGTATACTATGATGGAAGAACTCAATAAAACCAACAGGCTTACAATAACAGTTATTATTATTGTGCTGGTAATAATTACTGGTCTGGTCACGTTCAGGAGGCCTGATGTTAAATATAAACTTTCGCCTGCTGAAAGTCTTGCCTTACTCAACGATCCGGCTTTAGTTATAACCCCTGAACAGGCAGTTGCTTTACTAAAGGATAGTGCCGGTAATACTCAGTTTATCGATGTCCGTAACTCTATATCTTTTGATCGTGGTCATGTTAAAAATGCAGTCAATATTCCTGTTCGCGAATTATTTGCAAAAAAGAACAAGGCTGTTTTTCATGATATCGAAAAAGCAGGGCAAACCGCAGTTTTGTATGGTGAAACCCAGCAACAGGCAAACGGTCCATGGCTGATGCTCAGGCAGACAGGTTTTAAAAATGTTTTGCTTTTTACCGGCAGCTATGCACAACTTGATATAGCAAACTCCGATTCACTTACCAGGCTTTTGCCTCAGCTGAGTGAAACGCCGCTTATTGATACTGCGGCATTGAAAGCGATTTCAACTCCGGTTGCTGGCGGAAAAAATATTGAAAAGCCTGCTCAAAAAGCCAAAAAGGCAGTTGCTCCTGTTAAAAAAGAAGCATCGTCAGGTGGCGGTTGTTAATATCTGAATTCAAGAAAATTATGTAGAAGGCTGCCTGAAGGTGGCCTTTTTTAGTATCCGTGATACTATCTCTATGGTTGGTCAATATCAAACTGCTCAACTTTTCTCACTTCCCCCGCCTGCAAATCGCCCAGGTGAATATTCCCTATCCTCACCCTTATCAATCGCAAAGTTGGAAAACCTGCCGCCGCCGTCATTTTGCGTACCTGCCGGTATTTGCCTTCTGTAAGTATTACTGATATCCAACTGGTTGGCCCATGGCGGTCGTCGCGTATTTTTCGGGTGCGCGGGGCAAAACCCGGATCATGCTCCAGCCTGAAAACCTTGCAGGGTTTTGTTTGATATTTAACCTCACGGATTCCGATTTCGACACCTTGTTGGAGTTGCTCAATAGCATCGTCAGTTATCAGTCCGTCAACCTGGGCATAATATTCTTTTTCGATTTTGCGGCTGCGTATGTATTCACTTACCTGTCCGTCGGTTGTAAGCAATAATAAACCTTCACTCTGCTCGTCGAGGCGGCCGATAGCCATGGTGCCTTCCGGGAAATCATATAAACTTCCGACAAGTTTTTTCTTTGGCAGTTCACAAACAAACTGGCAGAGGTAACCGAAAGGCTTGTGATGGATGAAATGGTGGTGGTCGGGCATAGGTTGTTTGAAGGGTTGGAAGGGTTTGAAGAGTTTGAAGGGTTTGGAGGGTTTGGAGGGTTTGGAGGGTTTGGAGGGTTTGGAGGGTTTGGAGGGTTTGAAGAGTTTGGAGGGTTTGAAGAGTTTGAAGGGTTTAAAAGGTTTGGAGGGTTTAGCTTCGCTGAGCTTCCTGCCCGCCTGCCCGCTTTGCGCAGTTAAACTGCAGGCGGGGCTTCGCTCGGTTGATGAGTTTTAGTGGTTTGAACGGTTAGAATAAAAGCGAAATTACAGTTTTAGAAGCTTCATTTAAGATATTTGATTCGGTTAAAAATCCATAACTCTATTAATTACCATCCTTGTATTTCAGTTAAAATCGCGTAAATCCCTGCAATGCTGCAAGTAAGCAGTAGAGGAAGGCTTGGTTTTTCGGACTGAAGATTATATTTACAGCAGTGCCGTAGATTTAACCGGAGGAAAAGGTTTGTTGGATATATTTGTAATCGAATAATATGAATTGTAGCGTGGAGCTCAATAGCGATTAAAAGAAAAGCGGATTACGGGAAGTTTGGATTATTTTAATGGATTGTCTTGAATAAGCTGCATACCCTCTAGATTATCCACCCAATAAATCCGATTATGACTTCTTTTTTCTAAAGGGACGTATTCGCCAAAATAAATTAATCTTATCGCTAGATAATCATTAATATACCCCCCATCAAACTCCTGCCTATTTTTGTCTCGTAAATTCAGTTTATACCAGCCCCCTCTGTGAATTTTCTCACAATAACTGCAAGAGACGGAATCTTCTTTATCCGCAATTATTTTGAAAAGAGAATCATTTCTGCTGGCATAGATAATGTAAAAATTTTTATGATTTTCGATTTTTTTTATTTTATATTCATAGGTAGCATGTTTTTCATTTAACAAAAATTGATTTTTACAGCCTCCTGCTATAAGAAACAGGAAGAGAATTTTAGTTAGTAAAGTTTTCATTTTAATCGTTGTTCATCAAGGATTATTTTATTTCCACTTTTATCTATTACATAATAAACAAGTTTCCATGCAAATTTATTACTTGTTGCTCTGGTATTGCGCGAATCTCTTCGGATGGTGCCATGAACATCCTTAATTTCCCTCAACTGCCGCGCCCGCTACCGCGCGAACTTTTCTCACCGCAGGTAATCCTTTCGCGTGGTTAATACAAATCTACAACAATAAAATATCAAGCAAACTATGTTCTTACTCCAAAGCTCAATCGGCTTATTGTCGAGCCTCCAGAATTCGTGATGTTTTACATTTATACTCTCCCGAACTAATCCACTCAATCCCCCTCAATCCCTTCAATCCCCTCAATCCCTTCAATCCCTTCAATCCCTTCAATCCCCTCAATCCCTAAATCCCACCAAAAAATTAGTTCAAATATTTTAATGCAGGCTTGATAATATTCCTATTTTTGTGAAAGCTACTTTAGTAATAATGTAGGAAAGTCGATTTATAAATTACCCGGTTTCTCGATTACTCTTGAAGCTGTTTAATTCAGATTATTTTATTCTTGTAATCACTTAGCTTAACCATAAAATAACTTTCAAATGAAGAAGGTACTTGTTTTTTTGAGTTTATCCATCCTAATTTCTCTTACCGCTTTGGCTCAAACGCGCACCGTAACCGGAACGGTAACTGCTCATGACGATGGCTCAACATTACCCGGCGTAACTATCTTAATTAAAGGGACTTCACAGGGCACTACAACTAATATTGATGGGAAATATTCGTTGCCGGGAGTTACCGAAACATCAGTTATTGTATTCACATTTATTGGCTTTACCCCGATTGAAATAGCGGTGGGTAACCAGCAAATGGTAAATGTAGCGTTAAAACCGGAATTGCAAAATCTGGAAGAAGTGGTGGTAACTGCTCTCGGCGTTAAGCGCGAGAAACGCGAAATTGGTTACTCTTCCGAAAAAATGGATACCGAGGAAATAACCCGGAGCAATACTTCGAATGTTCTTGGCGCCATTGCTGGCAGATCAGCAGGTGTGCTTGTTTCGCAGGGCGATGGTGTCGAGGGTGGCTCAACACGTATTGTGATCAGGGGAAATAATAACCTGGCCAAAAATAACCAGCCGCTGATTGTGGTGGATAATGTTCCGCTGGATAATAATCCGGGACTGAGCAATGTTGGGCGCGGAGTGGATTGGGGTAACGGCATTTCCGACCTCAATTCATTTGATATAGAGGATTATACTATTCTTAAAGGAGGTCCCGCGTCGGCGCTTTATGGCGAGCGCGGCGCTAACGGTGTTATCCTTATTACTACCAAAAGAGGTAAAAAGCAAAATGGAATCGGCGTAAGCTATAACTACAATTATAAGCTAACCCAGCCTTATATGTACCGCGATGTTCAAAATAAATACGGGCATGGCGGCCCTATCACCCTGAGTGAACCGGGGTTTCCGGTTGATGAAGACGGTACACTTTTATATCCCGGAATTTATGGTACCGACAAACTGATACTGAACCAGGAAGGTAAAACCTCAACAACTTCCGAAGAGTTTGGCTATTACGGATCTGCAGTTTCCTGGGGGCCCGAAATGAAAGGCCAGATGGTTAAATGGTGGGATGGCGAAATGCGCGACTATTCGCCACAGCCCGATAACCTGAAAGATGCTTTCCATAATGGAAGCACTCAGACTCATAATGTTTCGGTTGAAGGTAAAACGGATAAAGGTGCGCTGCGTATGTCGTTAACCCGGCAGGATCATACTCCTGTAATTGATAACAGCAATTATAACCGGACCACCATCAATTTTGGTACGAACATCAAAATTTCGGAGAAATTAACAGCCGATGCTGCTTTAACTTACGTGAAATACAACCGTAAAAACAGCCCTATGATCGGCGAAGATGGCAATTCGTTCAGTAAAGGGTATTTGTATTCGTGGCCCAGAAGTTATAAGGGAATTGATAAAGAAAATTATCAGCTGGCAGACGGATCGAGGAACCAGCTTGAAGGATATCCTTTTTATTACGTTGACAAATACCTTTGGTGGAATTATTACAACAATAATACATGGCAGGACAGGGATAAATATACCGGATCAGTTTCCCTGATTTATGATATAACCCCATGGTTGAAGGCTACAGGTCGCGCTGGCCGCGATTATACCGTTGAGCAGTTCGAATCGAAAAATAAGCCTACTGATTTTATTGGGTTGCAGGGTGGTGGTTATACCAACAGCATTGAGCGCACAGCTAATGATAACCTCGAATTCTTCCTGATGGCGCATAAAGAAAAAATCAAGGGTTCGAAGTTCGATGCAAGGCTAACCTTAGGAGCCAGCCGCTGGAACTACGATGCTTATGGAATCGCAGCTCACTCAGGCACATGGTATTATCCCAATATGTACACCTTTTTTAATTATACCGAACCTACCTATACAACGGATGAGGAAGGCAACACAATACTTGTAAATCCGGGCAACTCGGTGAGTTCCATGGTTCCGTCGGAAACAGTGTTGAAACAGCGCACCAATTCAGTATTTTCGTTTCTTAACATGAGCTATGATAACTACTTATTTGTAGAGCTCACCGGAAGAAACGATTGGTCGTCGACCTTACCCGATAATAATAATTCGTATTTCTATCCTTCTGTTTCCTTGAGCTTTATTGCAACCGAAGCATTTAACCTTCAGGAAAAAATGCCCTGGCTGTATTTTCTGAAAGTAAGGGGAGGAATTGCGCAAACGGCTAACAGCGCTTTGCCGTATCAGAAAAATTTTTACTACAACACAAACTTCTTCGGCGGTCAGCAATCTTCATCATTGCCTGATATCATTCCGCCTTTCGAATTAAAACCGCAGTTTGTAAACGGGTACGAGGCAGGCGTAAATGTTGGCTTGTTCGACAACAGGGTTGATATCGACTTCACGTATTACTACAAATATTCCTTCGATCAGATATTAAACCTTCCGGTGCCAGTAAGTTCAGGGGCTTCCAATATCACAATCAACGAAGGCGAACTTTCCAACAAAGGATTCGAATTTATAATCAATACGGTTCCTGTTCAGAATCAGAATATTATCTGGAGAGCAGGGATTAATTTTTCGCGAAACAGGAATTATATCGAAAGCCTCGGCGGATATTCCGACACGTATCACCTGGCTGATATCTGGGGGTTGAATGGTCCGGCCATGGATCTCTACGAAGGTGACGAGTACGGAACCATCACCGGTTATGACTATATTTATGATGACAATGGCAACCGCGTTGTTAATGACGAAGGCACAAAATACCTGATTACCGACACCCGCGTTCCGATAGGGAATGCTTCGCCCGATTTCCTTGCTGCGTTCAATACCGAACTTTTGTACAAGAATTTCCGGCTGGGTGCATTAATCGATACCAAATGGGGCGGCGATATTTATTGCGGATCGTATGTTATAGGCCTTCAAACCGGTCAGAGCCCCGAAACACTACTCGAACGTGATGGTGGAGGTTTGCCTTACACTGACCCTGATGGGAATGTGCGCAACGTAGGTATTATTCTCGAAGGCGTGTATGCCGATGGAACTCCCAACGATAAAGTTGTGAATTATTTATACAAATACCTGCCTAATGCCGGTGGTTGGGGAAAATTTGTTTCCACACCCGGAATTATCGAAAATACATGGGTGAAAATGCGCGAAATTTCCCTCAGCTACACCGTGCCTCAATATGTACTTAAGAAATCAAAGGTTTTTCAAACCCTTACCCTTTCCATCGTAGGCCGCGATCTTTTCTATATCTATACTACGCTTCCCGACAATATTAATCCCGAAGGTATTATCGGATCAGATAATGCGCAGGGGTTCGAGTGGGCATCCTTCCCGGGAATGCGATCCTTTACATTTGGGGCAAGCGTGTCATTTTAAAAGGAATAAATCATTGTTTAACTGATAATTAGTCAGGAATTAAAAAGATTGAAAAATGAAAATCAAAGGCATATTTTTTCTCGTTATACTTTCGGTGATACTTTTGTCCTGTAAAAAGGATTTTGAGGAAATCGATACTAATCCGCAGGGTTTCACCACTGCCAGCGACGGATCGCTATTTAACGGTGTTATACAGTCGTTGCTGCCCAGTGGCAACGAGCAGTTTTATGTGAACAACGAAATTCTATACAAGCAAACCCAGCAGGCTGCATTAACTCAATCTGCCTGGGGAAATTATACCATTGGAACCGAAGATATATGGCAGAATTATTACCGCGCCCTGCCTTCCATCAGGGAACTGCAGAAACGCTTCGATGCATACGCTCCATCGCCTTCGGTTACCAATATGAAAGCCATGCTGGCCATAACGCTGGCGTACAAAACATTTAAACTTACCGATCTTTTCGGCGATATTCCTTATTCAGAAGCCGGATACGGATTTCAGGATCTCAGCCTGCTGCATCCAAAGTACGACAAGCAGCGGGATATTTATATTTCGTTGCTTAACGATCTGAAATGGGCCGCCGAAAATATCAATGATACCACTGCCCGCGTTGAGCCATTTACCACTTTTTCTTCTTTTGATAAGTTGTTCAACGGAAACCTGGCTATGTGGCGCAAACTTGCCAATTCCCTGCAATTGCGCTATGCCATGCGAATGTCAGGGAAAGAGCCAGAAATAGCTGGTGAAATCATTAAGGACATTGTCGAAAATAACCTTCCCGTATTGCTGGGTTACGATTTTACAAGCGCTGCTCTCGAGAGTGCCTGTATGTGGCCAGCTGCCAACGGATTTACCAACAATAGTGTAAGCTGGTCGTTTCGCGAGCATAACGGGCTTAGGATGGGTTCCAATATATGGCACCAGCTTTCATCGGATGATAGTCCTGAAGGCTATGGTATTTTCGATCCCCGTGCTTTAATTTTCTTTGAAGGAGACGAAACTAATAAATGGAAACCCTTTCCACAGATTCCTGATGCAAATACACCTTCGTCGCAGGGGATACCTTATGGCAGCCATCGCGACGACAATGTAAATTACAGCATTAAGAGTAACGTGAATTATTCTCCGTTTAATTTCTTTATCATTCAGGATGAAAATTTTATGCCTGTAATTCTGATGACCGGGGCAGAAGTTCATTTTATCAAAGCAGAAGCTTATTTGCGGGGAATAGGAGTTGCCTCCAATAAGGACATGGCTGATATTGAATACATGAACGGGATAAATTCCTCGGTGGAATGGTGGGTAAATCTGAGCGGGCAACTTAAACTGCCGCTTTCAGGTGTGAAATTTGGTGACAAAATTTCTATTGCTCCCGAATTAAATGCAGCTTCGGTTTTAAATCATTTTGGCTCGTGGAATACTACTACTGATGAAGAATTGCTTACCTTTATATATACCCAACGATGGATTGACTCATTCCGCCAACCCTGGGAAGCCTATGCCGAAGCACGCCGCACAGGAATGACCCCGCGTGAAGGCGATAAAATAGCGCATTTCCGCATGCCTTACCCGCCATCGGAATCGCAATACAATACCGAAAACTGGTCATTAGCCAAGTCGAGCCAGGGTGGGGAGGAACCGGATGTTAAAATTTGGTGGATAGCCTGGTAGTTTTCGAAGGTATTGGGATTTAGGGGTTAGGATTTGGGGGTTTCTGGTATTTAATCTGAATTAATGAAAATGTAATCACTAGTTTATTTACTAATTAATAATAAATCGAATGAAAAAACTCTACTTTAAATCCAGGTTTATCCTGGTGCTATTGATGCTTGCCGCATCTTTCGGACTGAGAGCTCAAAGCAATCAGTACCTGCATTTCGACAAAGTTGACGATCATGTGCTCGTCGAAAACGGTTCGCAGTATGTTGCCAATGCGCCGGGGATGACTATTGCCGGTTGGTTTTACGACGATCAGCTTGAATACGGACAAGGCCTTATGGGCTTCCGCGGCACGCAGGGATTTTACCTCATTCAGCTTGGAGAAGGTAAAATTGAATGCCGGTTTGTGAATTCATCGAATGTGCTTTTTGAATATGTAGCGCCCGCCAACACTATTATTCCGCAGGTTTGGCAGCATTTTGCCTGGGTTTACGATGGTGCTGCCGTTAAACTTTATGTAAACGGAAACCTTAAAGGTCAGAAAGCTGCCAATGGCAACTTTACAGCCACTGATATTCCTTTTGCTATCGGGCGGAGTATCGCCGGCGGCGGCCTCAATTTTTACTGGGGCGGACGTATCGACGAGGTTTCGGCCTGGTCGAAGGCCCTTACGCAGGCAGAAATTCAGGATATGGTTCAAAATGAACTTACAGGAACTGAAACCGGTTTGCAGATGTATTACAAATTTAACCAGGGAGTGCCGGGAGGTAATAATACTTCCATTACAAAACTTACCTCCAAAGTAGATTCGCCCGCACGTGATGGCGATTTGCTGAATTTTGCCATGGTTGGCCCTACATCCAATTTTAACGGCACGCTCGACACCAGTTACCAGGCAATTTCATTTCCTCAGATTCCCAACAAACTGAATACAGCTCCGGCATTCGATATCGAAGCAACTTCAACTTCGGGATTGGAAGTGGTATTCAATATCCTTTCAGGTCCTGCCACCATTAGCGGGAATACGATAACCCTGACAGGCGATACCGGTATAGTTGCCGTTGAAGCAACCCAGCCTGGAAACAGTACTTACAATCCTGCAGATCCTGTGATACAGCGTTTTGCAGTGCTCAATCCCAACTGGCATGTGCCAACTATTGATCCGCGCAATCCGCTGGCAGGCGATGTTCCTGTGCCTTCGCTTTCGCAGATACAACTGGCTGCTATTTCAACCATTACTTACCCTGAATTATTCCAGGTAGCAAACGTACAGTTCAGGATCAACGGACAAACCATTGAAGCACAGAATTTCTGGAACGGGCATTTTACAGCATGGTGGACACCGCCATCTTATGGTAGCTATACAATTGAAATACTGTCAGCAAACAATTTTGGCGCAGTAGGATCGAAAGTTGTAAATATTAATATAGTACCCACGGCTACGGATGTATCAGTTGATGCGTTTAAAAATATCTGGTTAAATCCTTCGGTCAGTAGCGTGGTTGTTGCAGGAGAGCTGCCTTCGTTCCTTGGTGCATATGATAAGATTATAGCTACGCTCAAAGTACATTGCCCTACAGGTGGTTGTGGTGCATGGGACAGGGTAGCCAGCGTTGATGCACAGGATAAGGAAGGAAACTGGTTTCAGATTATTAAATACATTACTCCTTACGGTGTAGCATGTTCGCATAGTATTGACCTCACAGACTATGCCTCCATCCTCCAGGGGAAAGTCAGTTTCAGGGTTAATTGCGAAACATTGGATAACGGTTTCCTCTATGATTTATCTTTTGACTATGAGCAGGGAACTCCTCCTTATTTATACAGTACAGTAAAAGAGGTGTGGAAAAACTACTATCCTTTCGGCGATTATGCTCAAATGCAGCCGGTTGAGTTGTTCGATTACACCTATCCGGATAATGCTGTTGCATCCAAACTTAAACTTGTTTCGACCGGACATGGCTGGGGATCATTAAATACGGGAAATGCAGCCGAATTTTATAACGCAACGCATAACGTATGGGTGAATGATGTTAAAACATTTACTCAGCACAACTGGACAGATTGTAACCCGAATCCGGATGGCTGCCAGCCTCAGAACGGAACCTGGTATCACGACCGTGCCGGCTGGTGTCCCGGAGCTATTGCGAAACCATTTGATTTTGATATGACTGGGTATGTGCCGGGCCGCGATATTGAGCTGCGCTATGTTTTTCAGGAAACTTATATGGATAACTGTCATCCTAATAATCCTGCCTGTGTTACCGGTGTCACATGTGCCGATTGCAACGACGGTTTCAACCCTGCACTTGATGTAGCCTGCAACCTGGTTACTTTCTCCAATAGCCCTACCATTATTGTAGGCAAAAAGGATTATGTTCCTTCATCCTCTGTGCTGAATGTATTCCCAAATCCAACCACCGGCATTTTTGAAGTTTCGCTCATACAGCTTGCCTCAGTCCGCAATGCCGAAATCGTAATTTTTGATAATACAGGTCGCCCGGTTAAACAACTTGAATGGGACGGACAAAAACTGAATATCGACCTCACATCAGAGTCTAAAGGAATTTACCTTCTTAAAGTAGTAACTCCCGACTGGACCGAACTGAAAAAGATCATTTTGAAGTAAGCGCTGAAAAGTAATTTTTAAGAAAAATGGAAAAGCCTTTCTCTGATTCAGAGAAAGGCTTTTATATTTTATCAATTGACCAGGTTACTAACAAGATTCTTTTTGTATTTATGAGTGACAGCAGGGAATTCAAAAGCAGAAAAAACTTATAAGTACAAATCATCC
>CAZOXJ010000086.1:9068-15924 GCA_964583325.1 uncultured Lentimicrobiaceae bacterium | reverse complement strand
AGCAAGTTAAGGACGATTCGAAAAGTATATTTTTGCTGTTTAAACCGGAAGCGAAGAAAGACTAAGTAATATTGGCGTTTCGAAATACAAAATATTTCGTTTTTCGATATTCATATCATGAGAATCACGATATTTGTTGCGTTTTGGTATTAACACAAACTATTCTGAAATGAAAAGATTATCCTTGGTTGCAATTATTGTTTCTGGGTTACTATTTTTAAGCCACGATTTGCAGATTAAAAATTATAAATCTGAATCAGTTATTTATGGCGATGTTATAAGCTATTATCAAATTCTTCCGGCTGTTTTTGCTGAGCATGATATCAAATATTCATTTCTTAATAAAAATGTGATTCCCGAAAAGAAGTATTGGACTATAGTTCTTCCAAATGGTAACAGGATTTCAAAAGTTACATTAGGGATGGCGTATATGTACCTCCCATTTTTTGTTCCAGCCCACTATTTACAGCAATTGCTTGGCTTACCAGCATATGGTTACTCAATGTATTACCAGCTGGCTTTGTTACTATCGTCAATTTTTTATGCAATTTTAGCATTAGTAATGATTCGCATTCTGTTGCTCAGATGGTTTAGTGACTCAGTTGTTGCAATAACTATTTTGTTGTTAGCACTGAGCACTAATTTGTTCTATTATGCTACTGTTGAAGGATTAATGAGTCATTCTTATAGCTTTTTTCTGATAACGGGGATGATATATTTTACTGATAAATTTTATCATAAGCCTAAGTTACTATCATTAACAATTGTTGGAATACTACTAGGTTTAATAACACTGATTCGCCCTACAAATGCCTTGGTTCTTGTTTTTCCGGCGCTATGGGGCATTAAAGATTTTAAAGGTTTACAGGAGAGATTCATTTTCTGGAAAGGTTCATGGAAATTATTGGCGGGTGGCCTTGTAGGAGTTGTCGTCATATGGTTACCGCAAATTATTTATTGGAAACTAATTACTGGTAGTTTCTATTATAATGGATATGGAGATCATGAAGTAAACTTCTTTTTCAATAATCCTCAAATTTTGAATTCATTTTTCAGTTACCGCAAAGGCTGGTTGCTTTATACACCGGTGATGAGTTTTGCAATTCTCGGTTTTGTATTTCTTCGAAAATATTATAAAGAGAGTTTTCTTGCTGTCCTGGTATATTTCGTGCTGAGTGTGTATGTGATTTCATCGTGGTGGCTGTGGTGGTACGGTGGCGGTTATGGATTAAGAGCTTATGTTGACATATATGGCGCTTTAGCTTTCCCTATGGCCGCATTTGTCTCCTTTGTTTTTCAAAAAAGACATTTTTTGATTAAAAGCTTAGTGTTGTTGCTGTTTTTTGTCTTAATATTTCACAATCTGTTTCAAGTAAGGCAAGTGGAATTAGGTTCCATTCACTATTCCGACATGACAAAAGAAGCATATTGGGAATCGTTTGGCAGGTTATATCCAACAGTTAGATTAAACGCATTGCTAATAACTCCCGATCGTAAATCTGCGGCAAAGGGACTTTACCCGAAGCCTGTTGTAAAAGTTCAATCAACAGAAGACTGGATTCGTTTTTATATGTATCAACTCAGCACTGACAGCACAATCATAAAACAGATTCAACAAAAAGCTTTAGATAAAGGCAAATCTTATGAACAAGCTCTTTATGATGATGCGAAATGGTGTTATGAGAATGATCTTGAAAGGCAGAAGAAAACTAACCGATTTATATTTTTCTAAATGATTGAATCTTAAATGGGAATAACAGCCACTTTTACTTTCGCTATTGCTTACTTTTATTAATTTTGCACATTAATTTGCCGGTAATGCACAGTGTATTATTTGCTCAGGATCTAGCTGAGTTTTAATTTTATCACAGTGCCGGGGGCATGATGAATTTTATGAATAAAAGGTTACTGATTGCTCTTCTGTGCTTAATTCCGCTTGCATTCCTGCTTATAGGTCTGAAGTTCGACCGTACTAAATACGGAACCGATCCGGAGAGCGCTTACCTGATGAATGGCCTTAATATTGCTACCGGCAAAGCGGTCGGTCATTTCGATAATCCCGGAACCACCGTGCAGGTTTACAGTTCGGTAGTTCTGCAGATTACTCATTTTCTGCGATTTAGCGACCTTGATCTGCAAACGGATGTGCTGCAAAACTCTGAGTATTACATCGAAGTATTGCGTAAATGCCTCATCATATTCAATGCCGGTATTTTGCTTTTACTAGGTATCACGGTTTTTCTGCTGCTGCAGAATTTTTGGGCTGCACTGCTGTTGCAGGCCGCGCCTTTTATGTCAGTTACCCTAATCGAGGAATTATATACCAAAGTTGCTCCCGAACCATTGCTGTTTTCGTCAGTCGCCATACTGATTATTATGATGATAAAGTATTATACTTCGGCAGCTCCTGACAGTAAAAAATATGCATGGTTTTTTGGATTGCTTTCCGGTTTCGGGCTGGCAACAAAAATGACTTTCCTGCCCATACTGATCATTCCCTTTATTATTCTGAACGGCAATCGCAACAAATGGCTCTATGCCTTTGCGGTTATCCCTTCGTTTATCCTGTTCACTTTGCCTGCCGCAAAAGGGTACCTGCATATGGCCAACTGGTTTCTGAACCTGGGAACTCATACCGGAACTTATGGCCAGGGCTCGGCAGGAATTATTGATCCGGTGCAGTATTTTAATTCGCTGGTATTAATTGCGAAAAATAATATTGCTTTAGTCACAGTGCTGGCGATAGGAATTGTTGCTTTGTTCGTGATCCGATTCGCTTTCGCAGATTATAAAGAGGGCAAGTCGCGCAAAGAGTTTTATATGCTTTCATCCGTTTTGGTTGCTATAGCCGGAAGCATACTTATGGTTGCCAAACACTACCACAGCAATCATTACCTTTTTCCTGCGCTCAGCCTTTCGGGATTTGCCCTTGTGCTTGTTTATCTGCTGGTAAACCGGAATCTGAAAGCTCAAAAGAAGCCGCTTTTAAGGTTTTCACTCCCTGCCACCTTTGTTCTGATTGTTGCATTTTCATTAACAAATATCCCTACACTCACGCTAGCCTATAAAGGATATCGCATGTCGAACCAAAGCACCGACGAAACTCTTGCACTTCTTGATCGTGATTATAAAGATTATGTAAAAGTGTATTATTACCCGGTTTCGTTTAACGAATTTTCGTCATTGCGATGGGGAAATACGTATTCGCGTCTTTACAGCAGCGCAAAACTAATGGAGTTATTTCCCGATGGTTTATTTTACAATGCATGGGAAAAGCAGTTTCAGTTTTGGGATGCCAATATTGCAATTGAGGATTTAGTTGAAAAATATGGTGGCAAACTACTGCTTGTGGGTGGGCCAAGGACTGGTGAAGAGTACAAAAAAGTTACAGAAGCCGGACTCAAACTTTCAAAGCTTTTTGAAGGAAGGGTTCAGGTTGTGTATGAGATAGATACTGCCCGATCGGAGATGTTCAGGCAGGCGTTGCACAAGGGGAAGCCTTTGCTGGTAATTGAGAACGATTTTGAAACTTTAAGCAGCGATGGAAGCTGGATTTTGAACAAGGACGGAGGGCATTTCTGTGAAAAAAACTCCCTCGAAACCGATAAAGCCCGCTCAGGGAAATACGCATTTAAACTTCCTGGTATCGACTCGTATGCCATGGGCCTGGTTCTGGATGTGAAACCGGGTAATACAATTGAAATTACTATCTGGCGTTTTGGTGAAAGTGAAGGCGTTTTTCTGGCCGCAGCTGGACTGGACGACAAAGCCTTCTACAGGCAGAGCAAGGGTTATATAGCTAAGGATGCCAACGGTTGGGAAAAAGTAAAACTCGGTTTTGCAATTCCTGCCGGTTTTAAAGGAGATAAATTAAAAGTGTATCTTTGGAATCACAGTAACGGCACTTCCTGGTTCGACGATATACAGATAAAAAAGTACTGACAGCTAAAGGACTTCTTCAGTATCAAAATAGAAAACAACATTTTATGATTAACGGAAAGAAAATTGTAATTGTATTGCCAGCTTACAATGCCGGTCAGACATTAGAGAAAACCTATAAGGAAATTCCTTTTGATATTGTGGATGAAGTAGTACTGGTTGACGATCAAAGCCGCGATAACACGGTGGAGGTAGCTCGTCAGATCGGTATAAAGCATGTGTTTCAGCACGAAAATAACAAAGGGTATGGCGGTAACCAGAAAACCTGCTATGATAACGCGCTGAAACTTGGCGGTGATATTGTAATTATGTTACATCCTGATTATCAATATACTCCCTTGCTTATACAGTCCATGGCCTACCTTATCGCAAACGAAGTTTATCCGGTGGTTCTTGGATCGCGCATTTTGGGTAACGGCGCGCTCAAAGGCGGAATGCCGCTGATTAAATATATTTCGAACCGTGGGCTCACCTTAATACAGAATATTCTTATTAATCAGAAACTTTCCGAATACCATACCGGTTACAGGGCATTTTCGCGCGAAGTATTGCTTGCTATCGACTATCACGCCAACAGCGACGATTTTGTGTTTGATAACCAAATGATGTCGCAGATTATTTATGCAGGATTCCCTGTGGGCGAAATTACCTGCCCGACGAAATATTTCAAAGAGGCATCGTCAATAAACCTTTCGCGAAGTACAATTTATGCGTTTGGTGTGCTTAAAACTTCCATATCGCACTTTATGAATAAGCTTGGTTTGCTGCACTCAAAGCGCTATCGTAAGCCACAACCGGCGAAGTAATAACCGGCACCATACTTCAGGCACGCACCAATCGTTAATCGAAAATTTCGAATTTCAGATTGTCGATAAATACAGGCTCTAAACCTTCGAGCCAGAAGTAGGCTTTCATCTTATCATCAACTGAACGCACTTCAGGTGTTAGATAATCCAACTGCATAGGATTCCATTTGCCGGGTTTCATGTCAAATTCCTTAAGCGAAATATTCAGCGCCTTATAGCTGTAATTTTCGCCTTTGTGGGTGAAGGTTACAACCATCGAAGCCTTACTCTGGCTGGGTTTAACCGTGGGGTATACCATGGCTGAAAGTCGTATCCAGGCGTGATCCTTTGAAGTTATTTCGGAAAAAGGCATTTCAAGCGCCGGCGAAAAGGGATTTTCCTTAGTGAGTTTTAGCGACGATTTACCTTCGAAAACTGTATCGCTGCTAAGAGAAAAAGTTGGTTCACTATTTACCTCGAAATCCAGAAGCAAAGCTGTTCGTTTTCTGTACTCAGTTTCATTGCTGAGTTTCTCATTGGCATCCGTGGGGCGTTCGATAAGCAGAAGCTTCCTGTCGGCTTGGGTAGCACTGGTTTTCAGAAAAGTAGCAAAATAATACGCTTTTGTCATCCGGGTGCGGTCAAGGATGCCGGTGGCCCATTGCCAGGTCTGGAAAAGGTTCAACAGTACTATCAGTGAGAAAATGACTGAAAAAGCTATCTTCAGCGGTTTGCTGGAGGATCGTACCCATTCGAGGAAATAGCCCAGTGGTATTGAAAGCAGCACATACGAAGACAGCATGGCCCGCTGGCTGTAGCTGCCCCCTCCGTACCACCAGGCCGTCCAGCTGGAGATGATCCAGAGATTGATCCCGAAATAAAGCACAAAGGAGACAAACAGTTCCCGGTTTTTTCGAAGTAATGCATAATGGCCTGCAATGGCAAACACAACCAGCGGAGTATAGATAAACCACCCTTTCCGGAAACTGAACAGGAATTGCAGAGTATAGGGTGCCCAAAGATCCAGTCCTTCGCCGGGGTTCTGGTATGTATAGTAGATCCAGTGACCAGTAACGTATTTCCAGTAAGCCATCTGCGGAAGCCCTCCCAGGAACACCGAAACTACCAGGATCAACAGGTGTGGCCAGTGCTTCTTAATGAGCTGCCATTTGTGTATTAACGTCTCCTTATTATAAATCCCCCATAATAACGGGATCAGGATGCAAACCATCTCCGAAGGCCGCACTGCTACTGCCAGTCCCATGCTCAGCCCCAGGCCGATGGCCTGCCTGGTTTTTTTTTCCCGGTGCCACTTCAAGCTGAACCAGATAATAAAAGTGTACAAAGTAAAGAGGTAATTATGGGTCAGGAAACCCTCGAAGGCTGTCATCTGGAAGTAATTGGTCCCGGCAACCATCAAAAAAAGCAGGATACTGGTAAGCGTATCATCGAAAAATTCCATCAGGATTTTCCGAAGCATAAAAACCCCGATAAGGGCATACGCCAGACCGCTGATGGCAAATCCGTACTGGTAGGGGAGGGAAAAGCCGTCGGCAGGTAGCCCTGTAACCAGGCAGTACAAATGAGAAATAAAGAAGGCAGGAGCATTAAGTACCGCCAGGCCGATCCCCTCCTTGATCACCCAAAAGGAGTCCTGCACCTGGTAAAGCTGGTACAATGTGCCGGTCGACTGGTATTTATCCACCATGGCTTTCACCCAGCTCAGGTCTTCCAGCCGCAGGTCGTTGTAAATGAAAGTAGCAGGAAGGTAAAGGTAATACCCGAAAACATCCCACGTAAGTATATTCAAGGGAGGATACACGAAACGGAAAAATACGATTCCGACAATGAGTAACAAACTCATCCATGCCGACGGACTCATTGCAAACTTCATTCTGTATTTTATCATTTTCCTTTCAATCTATTATACCAAACTCAAACTACTCTGAAACAATTGTGAAACCACTCTGAAACAAACCGAAACCACTCTGAAACAATTCTGAAACCACTTTGAAACAATTCTGAAACATTTCAAACCCTTCAACCCCTTCAAACATTTCAAAACCCTTCAACCCCAAGCGGCATCCATTCAAGCCTTAGGTCGTCGATGTAAATGCGGTTTTTGCCTGTGT
>CAZOXJ010000086.1:3022-8968 GCA_964583325.1 uncultured Lentimicrobiaceae bacterium | reverse complement strand
AGCGGCATCCATTCAAGCCTTAGGTCGTCGATGTAAATGCGGTTTTTGCCTGTGTACCATACATATACTTTGTAGTTCCCGTCAGCGGGTGTCGAACGGTCAATAACATCGGTTAACGAGAGGTCGATCCATTGGCCGGGAGCACTTTTCAGCTCTGTGTCCTTTGCCGTTATATATTTGTATACTTTGTGTTCCATATCATCAATGCTGAGAACCAACAATATTTTTCCTGTTTCGTCAGCTGATGGATTAAGGATACTGACAGTGGCTTTGAGCGTTATATTACCGCTGCCGGGTAAGTCTTCGAGTTTTCCTTCGGCAGCAGGGCTGTAAACAAATTCGGGCGACAATGCTATACTCTGTTTTCCACTTTTAAATTTTACAGTATTGACTTGTTTCTGCTGGTCGTCGCTGAGCCCTTTTTCGAAATCGTTGTAGTAAAACTGTTTTGGAACAACCCGGGTAGTGTCGCGGGGGGCTTTCATAAAAACGGCAATTTTGTATTTTTCGCCTCCTATAATCGTGAAATCCTCCTTTGGCATAAAAAGATTAACGAGCCTTAAGTCTTCGTTTTTGATTAAAGAATCGTATTTGAGCTTGCCTTCGAAGCCTGAAAACTGAGCATCCCATATCAGTAACTCCCTGGCCTTCATCATTTTTGCGGGATTTGTGTTTTCATAAGTATAAGCACTGAAACATCTTGTTTTATCATAAGGATCGATGTCCATATAAAACGGGAACATGGGATCAGAATAAAATGCGCGATGATTTGCATACGGTGATTTTTTAAGCCAGTTTGCAAGGTTTTCCATCACAGCAAAGTTTTTACCTGTTTCCATGGGTACCACTTTATACGTGAAAGGCACTACAATAATTGCTGAAATCATTAGTACTGCAGCAATTGTAGTAACCACCTTGCTGGATTGCACTTTCGACAATAGCCAGTTAAATCCCGACAATGCCAGTATTGCACCCAAAGGTAGAATACAAGCCATAAATCTCGTCGAAGCCAGTACACCCATCATCCCTTGCCACCAAAGGAAACTCTGTACTAATATAAATCCAAGAAAGGAGGGGACAATCAAAAAATATAGGGTTACCTGTCTGATGTCTTTAAGATTTTTTACCCCGGTTCTTATACCAAGTAAAATCAATACTAATCCGATAGCCTCAATAGCAAGTAAAGGATAATTCAGGATGTAATTCATCTTCCCGAAATAGTACCAGAAAGAACCACTTCCATAAAGTTCAGAGCCATTACTGCCATAGGGCATCTTGGTAATAAACCAAAGCAAATCCTGGTGAATTGTCCATCCGACAAGACTATAAACGAGAAATCCAGTAAACAATAAGGGCAGGGCTTTATATTGTTTCATCCAAACCAAGGCGGGGATAAAGAGCATAATAAACATCAGTCCTTCGGTTCTGGCAAAAGGGATAAAAGATAGTAGTATTGCTGCCCCAAAATATCGCTTGCTCAGAAAAAGATAAATGGTTGAAATAAGTATGAGACTGAAAAGGATTTCAGTCAGGCTGGTATACATTATGAAAAGGTAAACCGGAGTAAAAACTGTAAAAATGATTGCAGCCCAGGCATTTGGATAACCTAGCCGCTTGGCAATCAAGTATGCAAACCAGCTACTCCATAATCCACAAAGCAGATTAAAAACTACTGAACCAATATAGCCCAGTTGTGCAAAAGGCGCAGAAAGTAGCGTAAAAAGCGGCTTGCCCCAATGATCGAAGAAAAGCTGAGGATATTTAAAAGCATGCCTTGCAATCTGATAGTGAGTTATTGAATCCGTTTCTCCGTTTACACCGGTTGAAAGCAATTGTATTCCTGCAAGAGCAATGCCTGTAAAAAGCAGTATATAAGGCGCAATTGTCTTATTTGTTACTTCCATATTGTTAGAGGATCAGGTGATTTTTTATCGATACCAATTTCAATTCTACAAAGCTATTCATTCGAAAGCACAATATCAAACCATGCTTTCCTCATTTCGGAAAACGTATCAGTGACCCGGAATCTATGCTTTAAATCCCGGTGACTTTTAATTTTTTCCTGGAAAGAGGATAAAAAGCCTTTTCGGCTAATTAGAACCTGTATTAAAAACAATTTTAAAATCATCAATATAAAAAATCTGTTTGTCCTTATTCCACAAGTATATGTTCACACTAGCATCCATATTTGTAATGGGTTGTAAAAAAGTATATTGATAATTGATGATATCCCACTGATTTGGTGTAATGCCGTTTTTATAAACAAGACCTTCCCATGAGAGTTGTTTGTCGCCATCCTTAATTTCAATAACGGCAATCATTTTTACCAATGAATCGGGCTGATAAATTCCGGCGCTCAGTCTCACCGAATTTATAGAACCATTTTTAGCAATTTCGCTAACTTTTTTTGAAAAAACAGGTCCAAACTCGTCCCCAGACTTGAATGCTATAGCCGATTTTCCGGAAAATGGAATTCGCCTTTCGAGCCAAGGTTTGAAGTCTGCAGGATTGTTTGCTAGAGTAAATATGAGTGAATCGGATATCTGATTAGTCGAAACCAGTCCCTTTTCACCTACCAGTTCAACAGGAATTGAATCTCTGCCAAGTGTATCTTTTTTCGCTTTAAGAAACACGTAAACCTCGAAAGGAAGGTCCGGAATGGCAAATCTGTAATGCTTCAGTAAAACAAATTTGGGGCTTTCTATCAAAAAGTTTATAGGGATATTGCATTCACCTTTCATAAAATGCGAATCCCAAATAAGTAGAGAACTGTCCGGTAAATTGTTGATTTTATCAAATTCAGCTGACCAAAGCACTTCAACCTTACTGCCATCGAATGGATCAATATCAGAAACCATTGGGATTGAAGGATGAGCATAGCATATTTTTTTTAAATCGGGCCATGAGGTTTTAATGTACCTGCCTACCTGTTTCATGACAATTCCTTCATTGTACTGTTTGAATGGATAAAACCATTGAGAGAATGCTGAATATACTACCAAAGTCAGAATTGATAGTATAAGGAACATGCGTAGATACCTCAGTTTTTCAAAAAACTCAATACTAAGAAGGTTGATGCTGATAAGTGCAATGAACGCTGAGCCTGGTATGAGCACTGCAAGATAGCGTTTCATCCCAAGGTTATTAAGTATTCCCGGCATTCCGCACAACAGACTGTGAAGGACAAAAAAGCCAATAGTACTCCCAACAAAAAGCAGAAATACTTCTACAACAAATTCATGTTTGGGATCTTTCTGCAACAACCTGAAAAACTGGTAACAAATAACACCAATACCAATCAGAAGTAAAATAGTGTAGAGTGTGCCCCAAATCTCGTCGTACAAACCAAAATAACGAAAATAACTGAAACGCTTGCTGCCATAATTATCACCTACCAGTTTGTAGTTATTAGTTATAATCCAGAAAATATCTTTGTAATGATTATAGCCTGCTACCGAATAAATAATGGTACCCGAAAGCATGACCGGTATGGCTAGCAGTTTTTTTCTATAGATGTATACCAGTATCAGCAATGGCATAACCACATAAGCTTCTGGTCTCACAAAAGGTATTAACGACGCTACAAAAGCACTGGCATAGTAGTGTTTATTAAAAACCATCCATATAGTTACAATAAATATAGTTCCGAAAAATATTTCGACCAGTCCCGAATTCATTACAGCAAAGTATATAGGTGCAAAAAAGATAAATGCTGGGATAATCCAAGTGTTTTTAAGGTTTATTTTATTGGAAATGCTGAATAACAACCACGAAATAATGGCTGCGTTTAATGCCTGAAAAACATAAATTCCTTTTAATCCGAATTGTGCAAAAGGGGAGCTAATCAGGGTAAAAAAAGGCTTTCCCCACATATTGAGAAATTGGTGCGGATGAATCCACGAATACCTGGCAATGAGGTAATGTGTTATTCCATCACCTGTGTCATATGGAGCATCAGAAGAAATGTAAATATAAACTACTGTAATAAAAGACAGTGTAAGCAAAATACAAAACAGAATTTTATTGGCTTTGGGATTCATATGAATAGGTGAAGAAATGCGAGACAAATCTACAAAAAAAAGGCAGGAAAATGTGGTGGCTAAAATCTCAGATACTCTGATTAATCTGTTGTGGAATATGAATGTATTGTACTGGTTTCCTGTTTAAGGGAAATTAAAACGAGAACTGAGAAGTGAAATCGGGACTAATATCAAAAATGTTCAAACTGGTGAATCCAGTGGATTAATCTGCAATTACTTAAGAAATGATTATTTGCTGAATATATTATATTTCACAATACAGTACAAAGCTCTGAAACCATCTTTCCAGTTAATCTTTTTTCCTTCGGCATACGTACGGCCATAATACGAAATACCGGTTTCATAAATACGGATATTAGGTATACGACTGATTTTGGCTGTTACTTCCGGTTCAAATCCAAAGCGGTTTTCTTTCAGATTGAGTCCTTTTATTATATCGGATTTAAAAAGCTTGTAGCAGGTTTCCATATCCGTAAGGTTGATATTGGTAAGCAGGTTCGATAAATACGTAAGAAACTTATTGCCAATAGTATGAAAGAAAAATAAAACCCTGTGTGGCTTGCCGCCAATAAAACGGCTGCCGTAAACCACATCAGCAAAGCCATCGAGGATTGGTGGTAGCAGGATATTGAATTCGCGCGGATCATATTCGAGGTCGGCATCCTGTACGATTATAAAATCGCCGGTCGAAACCTTTATGCCCGTATGAAGGGCAGCTCCTTTGCCACGGTTTACTTCATGTTTCTGATAATTGATTTCTATCCCCGGATTTTCGTTCCGGAAACGGAACAACTCAGCTTCGGTATCATCTTTCGAACAATCGTTTACTACAACAAGCTCTTTTTCAATGCCTTGAATCAGTTCAACCGAGCTAACTCTTTTAAGTATGTTATAAATGGTAGCCTGCTCGTTGTATGCAGGAATAATTACGGAAAGCTTCATGTTTCTCTGTTTCTGTCAATGATATTTTAATCCTGCTATGGGCTTCAGGAAAACGTGCAAATCTACTATTAGTATTGTACTTACGCAAACTGGTGTTTACGTATTAGAAATTCGGACGAAATGGGAGCTGTATTGTTTTATTATTTAACCACGATCCGAAGCCTCGGATTAGCCGTATTAAGCGAATAGGGCAGGATTGTGGTATTGTCAATATAAAGATATTCAATCCGGCGGCAGTTGCTCACCGATTCGGGCAAGGTAAGCATAGGGCCGCTGCGCGCAATATCCAGTTCAACCAGGCTGGTTAAACTTCCGAGTGTGACCGGTAATTCAGTAAGGCTGTTTTTGCCAATAACCAGGAACCTTAAATTAGTAAGATTGCCTATTTCATTCGGAATTTCCAGAAGTTGGTTATCATTCAGGTAGAGGAATTCCAGTTTTTTCAGGTTTCCAATACTGGGTGGCAAATTTTCCAGTTTGTTGTATTCGAGGTGCAGTTCTTCGAGCGCAGTGAGTTCGCCAAAATCAACAGGCAACTCCTCAATTTCATTGTGTTTCAACGAAAGTTTTTTCAGTTTCTTCAGGTTCCCTATCGATGCCGGAAGCGAAGTAAGCTTGTTGCTGCTGATAATCAGTGTTTCGAGGTTTTCGAGCTCGCCAATCTCAACAGGAAGTTTCTCGAAACCGGTTTTAAAAATCTCAATCGATTTCAGGTTTTTCATTTTGCCGATCTCAGGCGGCAACGTTTTCAGACTTGTATAGCTGATTTTTAGTTTTGTAACCGATAAGGGGTTTGCAATAGCCCTGTCGAGAGCTTTGGTTCCGGAACAATTACTGAAAATTAAAATACTTGTAAAACACAGAACCGTCAGCAGCGTTTTCATAATCCTTTTTTAAATGCTAAGAAATTAATCAGTAAGGTATTATATCTAATTATGGTTATCTCTTTTAACCCTTCAATCTC
>CAZOXJ010000086.1:0-2922 GCA_964583325.1 uncultured Lentimicrobiaceae bacterium | reverse complement strand
TCAATCTCATCAATCCCCTCAATCCCCTCAATCTACTCCTGAAAATAAACCCTTTTCACCCGCTGCGAAATACCTGAAAGAATTTCATAAGGAATGGAGCCCATTTCATCAGCTAAGCGCGAAATAGGAAGTTCCTTCCCGAAAATTATCACGTCATCCCCTTCACGGGCATTGATATCGGTTACGTCAATCATGGTCATATCCATACATATACTGCCTACGATTGGAGCAAATTTACCGTTTACTTTCAGGTGACCGATGCCATTGCTCAATGCCCTGCTAAGTCCGTCGGCATAACCGATAGGCACAATAGCAATAGAGGTTTCCTTTTTAGCTTTGTAACGCCTGTCGTAACCGACTGTATCCTCGGGTGCTATGTGTTTTATCTGAGAAATAATTGATCGGAGCGTGCTCACATATTCCAGTTTTTCCTGTTCTTCGGGCATAGGCGCAATTCCGTACAACCCGATCCCAAGCCGAACCATGTCGAACCGGGCATCGGGAAACCGTGAAATGGCAGCCGTATTGGCAATATGCCTCAGGATAGGATAATCAAACTCAAAGCATATACGTTCCGAAATCATGCGGAAAAGACTGATCTGATGGCGTGTAAAGTCATCATTCTTAGGATTATCAGACGCAGCCAGGTGCGAGAAAACCGATTTTACAACAATATGTGGCCGGCCTTTGATCTGGTTTATCAATTCATCAACCTCGGTTGGGTCGAATCCCAGCCGGTGCATTCCGGTATCTATTTTAATATGGATCCCGACAGGTTGCGAATTTTGGGATAACCTAAGCAGCGAAGCTTCAAGCATTTTCAATACCCTGAAACTATAAATTTCGGGTTCGAGCTGGTACCGCAACATGGTATCAAAGCTCTCCTCGTCAGGATTCATTACCATAATTGGCAACTTTATGCCGGCTTTTCGCAGTTCCACACCTTCGTCGGCATAGGCTACAGTCAGGTAATCAACCTGGTGAAACTGAAGTACGTTGGCTATCTCGTAACTTCCGCTTCCGTAAGAAAAAGCTTTCACCATCGCCATCACTTTTACACCCGGATCCAATTTCGACCGGTAATAATTCAGGTTGTGAACCAACGCGTTAAGGTCAATTTCGAGAACAGTTTCGTGGGTTTTCTGCTGCAGCGATTCGGTTATACGTTCGAAACCAAAAATGCGGGCGCCTTTGAGCAAAATGCTTTCGTTGGCAAAAGCAGATGAGGAATATGAATCAAGAAATTCTTCGGTAGTATTGAAAAATTCCTTCTCCATTTTAAAAAGTGAAGTCTGGCGGCTGATGCCTTTTCCAATGCCGATCAACCGGTCTATCTGTTTGGTTTCCAGTAGTTCGCTTACTTCTTTGTAGAGATGGCTATCGCTACGTCCGCTTTGGAGAATATCCGAAAGTATTACGGTCCTTTTGCGATGCTGCTTTTGCTGGTTCAGAAAGTCGAGGGCAATGGAAAGCGAATCGATATCGTTGCTGTAACTGTCGTTGATAAGCGTACAGTTATTCATTCCGGCTTTCATTTCGAGCCGCATTGCCAGCGGTTGCAAGGTGCGCATGCGGCGCGCGATAAGCAGGTGGCCGTAGCCCATCAGCAGCATGATCGCCCAGCAATGGATTACGTTTTCGATAGAAGCATCATCCGTAAACGGAATGCCGATACTGATTTCATTGCCTTTAAAAAGACCTGTGAGTTGTGTGTAATGTCCGGTGGTTTGCACCGAAGTTATCTGCAGATCGGCAACACCTTTCCTGCTCCAGGTAAAGGTTTCAATATTTTTGAGCAGCCCCGTTTTTATGATGCCTTCCTGTAGTTCTTTCTGGTCGGTACAATAAACAAGGGTTTTAACTTTTGTGAAAAGTTTGAGTTTTTCGCCGGCTTTTTGTGTACGGTTGATGAAATTTTCGTCGTGGGCATGGCCGATATTGGTAAAAATTCCGATAGTAGGCTGTATGATGGGTTGCAGGTGGTCCATTTCATCCTGTTCGGAAATGCCGGCTTCGAAAATAGCAAGCTCATGATCCTCGCGCATTTGCCACACGGAAAGTGGAACCCCGATCTGCGAATTGAAACTTTTAGGACTGCGGACTACGTTTTTACTTTCGTTAAGTAATTGGTAAAGCCATTCTTTTACAATCGTTTTCCCGTTGCTGCCTGTGATGCCGATAACCGGAATGCTAAACTGTTTGCGATGTGCCGCTGCCAGCGATTGTAAAGCAGTTAAAGTATTGTTGACCTTGATGATATTTGCATCATAAAGCAACAGTAGGTTGGAAGGTTCAACTTCCACTACAAAATTCCGGACTCCTTTGTTGTAAAGTTCTTCGATATATTTATGGCCGTCGTTGCGTTTGCTGGTGATAGCAAAAAACAAACTTCCATCGGGAACGATGAGCTGCCTGCTATCGATTACCAGCTCGCTGATAAGCGCATTTTCATTGCTTTCCTGAATCAGTTCACCCTTTAAAATCCGGGTGATTTCGCTGACCGTGTATTCAGATTTACTCATATTCCGATATCCTAAATGAGTTTTGTCCTGCCATTTTTGTGAAAGTTATAAGCCCAACCCAGATTCTCTAACCTGCGTTAAGCGCAAATTTAGTCCTTCACATTACTCGGATAATATTATTTCCTGTATCAGGTAACATCTTCTCTTCCAATATATTACCTAAATATTTTATTTATTTTTTGTTTTTCAATGTCTTTGCGAGTGAATCGAAGCAACATTCTTCACTTTTCAAAAACCTCACCCCCATCCTCTCTCTGACCTCATCCGCCCTTCGGGCACCTTCTCCTTGAAAAAAGGAGAAGGGAAAAGGACTTTTTGCTTTGTCTGAGAGGAGTGACTACACCCCGTGAGTTTTGATATATTGACTCAAAACTTCCTTCCTTACTATTCACTCTTCACT
>CAZOXJ010000085.1:5809-15968 GCA_964583325.1 uncultured Lentimicrobiaceae bacterium | reverse complement strand
TATCCGGCAATCCAACCATCGAGAACTGAATCCCCTGGTCGACATTTACCTCTATTGTGATAGGAGTCGCGCTAATACCTTGAATTGCACATCCGAATGTTTTAACCAGCATAGTAAGTTTTTAAATAGATGGTTAAAAGTACGGTAATTCCTTTGATTTCAGCAATGCTTTAAATTGAAATCCTTGAAAAAGTAATTTCTTTAATGGAATTGACGTTACTTTGTGAACTTTTTATACAATGAATCGTTCTACTCAGCAAACAACCAATTATGTTACACAATCACGAAGGAAATAATAACGAGGTAAAGTCGCCATGCAGAGGAGTTTGTACGCTTGATCATAAGGGGAAATGCGTAGGGTGTTTCCGTAAACTCGACGAAATTGCCAACTGGAGTGTTTACAACAACTACCAGCGCGGGGAGATTTTAAAAATGACTCAGTTGCGGATGCAACTACCGGATATATTTGATAGTTAATAATTTACGAGCCTAATGGCTCTTTTTTTTTGAAATAATTTCAAAATATCATTGGTCAAAATGAATTGCAAATCGTAATATCCCTCATCTAACATTCGGCATTCGATATTCAACATTCAATATTCGATATTCGATATTCAACATTCGATATTTCATTTTAGACATCCCACATTCAACATCCGATATTCAACATCCCACATCCTACATTCAACATTCGACATCCAACATTCCACATTCCACATTCCACATTCACCATCCCACATCCCTTAAACATCCTCCTTTTTCCTTACAGGCTTAATGATCAACCTCAGCGACTGGTCATACGTGATATAATTCCAGAACCAGTTAATAAAAATCAGCAATCGGTTTTTTACGCCCACAATAGCCATCAGGTGAACGAACATCCAGGTAAGCCAGGCAAAAAATCCATAAAATTTCACGAACGGAAGTTCTACCACAGCCTGGTTGCGGCCAATGGTAGCCATCGTGCCTTTATTGAAATAGGTATAGGCGTGCATAGGAGTATTTTGCAGCTGGCGTTTAAGGTTTCGTGCCAGTAGTTTGGCCTGTTGTATGGCAGGCTGAGCCATCTGAGGATGCCCGTCAGGATATTTAGCTTCGGTCATAAAAGCATTATCGCCAAGAGCATAAATAGAATCGTAGCCTTCAACCTGGTTAAAAGCATTTACCTTAATGCGGTTTCCTCTTACGTAAACATCAGGGTTAAGGCCGTTCATTCTTTTGCCCGCAACTCCTGCTGCCCACACCAGAGTTTTTGCGGGTATCTGAATCGTATTGTGAATGCTTACCTTTTTGCCGTCGTAATCACTCACCTGTGCATTACAATGTACATTCACGCCAAGTTTCTGCAGGTATTTTTCGGCTGTTTCGGCTGAGTGTTCAGTCATTCCTCCCAATACACGGCTGCCTGCTTCGAGCAGGTAAATATTCATTTTTTCGAAATCCAGTTCAGGGTAGTCTTTCGGGAGGATAAATTTCTTCATTTCCGCGAGAGTTCCAGATACCTCAACACCTGTCGGGCCACCGCCCACAACCACAATATTCAGCAATGCCTGTTGCTTTTCGGCATCGGTTTCAATAAGAGCATCTTCGAAGTTCTGCAGTATAGTGTTTCTCAGGCTTAATGCTTCGGCAACTGATTTCATCGGGATAGCATTCTGAGCAATATGATCCATCCCGAAAAAGTTGGTATCCACGCCCATTGCCAGCACCAGGATATCGTAAGACACGCTACCGAGTGTAGTAAAAACTTCTTTGCTATCCGTATTTAAACCTGTGATTTCGGCTACACGAATGATTACGTTTTTCGATCGCTGAAATATTTTACGCAGAGGGAACGATATAGCGCTTGGTTCGAGACCAGCTGTGGCTACCTGGTAAAATAAGGGTTGAAACTGGTGGAAATTATTCTTGTCGATCAGTACGATCTGAAAATTGCTGTCAGCAAGTTTAGTGGCAAGCTTTAGGCCGGCAAAACCACCTCCGGCAATAAGGATGCGTTTTTGCTGTGTATTAGGGATATTGAGTTGCATACCGGAATAAAAAGAACTAAGGAATATGTTGTATCTATAAACAAAAAAATCAGGATATGGTTTTATCCTGATTTTTTTATGATTGTAAATGTTAGAACCTGAATCCGAGGGTGAGACTGTAGGCATTAGTTTTAATCTCGTTCAAAGAAGGCGGGGCTGAATAGTACATATAATAGTTTGATTCGGTTTTGCTGTGGTTGTATGCAAAATCGATAAAATATGCTTTGTCCCTTACACCTAACCCAAAAGAATAGCCTGTACGTTCGCCCAACGAACCTGAATTGCGGAAAGGGGAACCATAAATATTGTATCCGCCACGAAGAGCCATAATACCATATTTAAGCTCACCACCAAACCTGAAATTATTGGCTGATGTGTATTCGGCCCTGATAGCATCGTTTTCGTTGAGATAACTGTAGTCGAAGGAGCGCAGACTGGCTGCTGAGTAATCAATATATTCATAATCAGCGCTTATCAATCCGTATTTGCCTAATAAAACAGCCACACTTCCAATGGCACGCATCGGGGTTTTTAACTCATAATCAGAATATCCGATCGGCGAAAATTCCGAATACGCTTCGGTAAAATCAAAATTAGAGTTCATTGTAGCACTATAAGTATCGCTCATATTATAATAGTTGGTTGCGGTATGGATTGCACCACCTATCCGGAAGAATTCAACCGGCATAAAAATAAAACCTGCTTTAAAGTTAAACCCTGATCCTCTTGTGTCTAGATACTCATAACGGTCGAAGGATCTATAATAGTTATTCAGATCCTCTGTATCATCTTCGGTAAGTTTGCTGGTTTCTTCATACCTTATATAAGGAAAAGCAAATGTGATGCCCAGAAAAAGTTTATCAGCAATATTGGCTCCTGCACTGATAACCGTTTCGTTAGTGCTGCCGCGTGTTTCAACACTTTTGGTTTGCTGAATACCGCCGTATTCCATATCGGCAGCCCAACGTTGGTTCAGCGAATCGTAGAATATCAGGTTAGCGTCATAGGCAAGTCCGGCACCAAATTCATCCCAATCCTTAGGTGCAGCTTCCGAAAAATTTAAATTTACATCGTCAACATAGGTTGTCATCAATGAATTCTCGTTGTTGAATCCCGAAAGAATCATCCTGTTGCTGAACATAGTCATCATATTGATGCCAAATCCAAACTGCATGGATACCAATGGACCTGCCTTCCCATTCATGTTTTGGTAGTATACATATCCTATATTTCCAAGGTAGCCGGTATTCCTGTAATCGGGATGAAATTCCCCCTGGTATCGTGTTTCAGTTTTATTGTTTGCAAAAACAGGTGTAACGGTGAACTCTGATTTGCGGTAGAGGCCTATCCCTGCAGGATTCTGGCTCAAGGAAGTAAAATCGGCGCCCACTGCTCCGTAAGCTCCTGATAGTCCTGAAAAGCGCGCTGTACCTCCATAGTTAATCAATGAATAGCGCAGTGCATCGTTTTCGTTTTGTGCAAAAAGCGATAACGAAACAAATGCAGTAAGTATAAAAGAAAGTATTTTTTTCATTGCCGTAAAAATTATTGGTCAGTAAAAAAACCTGCAATCCAAAGGTTGATTGTAAAAATGAACCGATAAAGTTTGCAGGCTGTTCTATATGTGTGATTTAGCTTTTGTTTTTCAAAAGTTTAACGGCGTCCTCCCGATCCTGATGATGAGCTGCGGCTTGAACCGGAAGATGAACCACCACTGGAGCCTGACGACGAACCGCTGCTTGATCCCGAAGATGAACTCCTTGAGGGAGAATAGCTTCCGCTTGAACCACTTGAAGGACTTCTGGCTGGTGCACTGCTTCCGCTGGAACTGCGCGAAGGAGTATAGCTGCTGTTCGATCGTGCAGGGGCAGGCGAACTGCTGCGTTGAGGAGCAGGACTTGCTGATGGGCGTGAGGGTTGCTGTGTGTTGTTGCGTGGTGCCTGGTAGGTGCCGCTCGGACGCGAAGTGCCAGAGTTTGTATTGTTTGGCTGCGAATACCTTGGGTTGTTATCACCGGGTTGCGCACTTTTAGTTGCCGGAGGTGCTACTCTGGTATTATTTTGCTCGCTGCCTGATGGTTGAGTGCTTCTGTATTTTGGGGAAGTATATTCCTGTCCTGAGCGTGGGCGGTTATAATCAGGTGATGTGTAAGATTGGGTGTTGCGGCCGTTAGTAACGTTATTCCTGTTTTCTCCGCCTGCATTCTGGTTGGTACGGTTTGGCGACGAATATTGATATTGCCGCTGTGGTTGAGCTGTATTAGCAGGGCGTTGGGTTGTGTTGGCCGGACGTTGGGTTGTTGTAGCAGGCTGACTGCTGCGATTCTCATTGGTTACTGTTCCTGAGTTTTGCCCCCTGGCATTTGGATTTGCAGTTGTACCGGTTGAGCCGTTCCTGGCATCCTGGGCTATGGTTGAGCCGCTGCTCAGTCTTGTTGCATCGTTCATCTGGGTTTCGCCGCGTGTTACGGCAGATTGTGAAGAACGTACATCGGGTGTAGATGTTCCGCTGCCGCTTCTGCTATCGTTGATTGCTGTTCCTGTGCGGCCGGCGGAAGTGCTCTTTTCGTCCCTTGCAACTGCGGATTTACTGTCGCCACGGGCTGTGCTGCCCGAAGTACCTACTGATCCCCTATGCCCGTAGTAGGAAGAATTTCCGTTGTATGGATCGTATGGATATCCGTTTGAACCGTCGTAATAGCCATTATTATATCCGTAATAGTAGTCGTTATATCCGTATCCGCAACCATACCCGTATCCGTAACCGTATCCGTAATACGGGTATCCGTACCATGAATCGTACCATGAACCGTAATATGGCGAATATCCGTATCCGTAATATGGGTAATATCCGCCATAACCGAAATTCAGACTGAATCCGAAATTCCATGGACTTGGATCATACCAGTAAGGATTGGTATAGTAATCGCTGTAGTAATCATTTGATACATAAGAACCATCGAACCTTTTTATGCGAGTGGCATACGAATAATCATAAAAATCATCCGTATCATAGGTCATGTTTTCGTTAGCAACAGTGTCGGGAGCATAATACTGCCCGTCATCATAATAATTGTTACCATCAGAATACTGGCTGGCTGCCTGGTCATTTGCCGCCTGGTTATTGTTTTGCGTATACGTATTCACATCCGAAGCAGCAGGTTTTACAACCATAATTTGCTTTTGTGCAGGTTGCTGTTTCGGTGAGTAATATACATCGTCGTATCCGCCCGACTGGTATTGCGTTGTGCATGATGATAAGGCTAACAATGTTGCGCCGATGATTAAAAAGTATTTCATTTTGACCTCCTTCGTGTTAAAGCTTGCCGAGAAGCTTGTTTTGTGCTTACAGAGCGATAATTTTTGTAATTTCGCAGTCTATAAACACGTTGAAAAGCACAATTATCATACCACAATTTACAAAATGGCAAAAGATTTCACTACAAGAGAAGAGAATTATTCGCAATGGTATAACGACCTGGTAATCAAAGCTGATTTGGCTGATAACTCCGCAGTGCGCGGTTGTATGGTCATTAAGCCTTATGGTTATGCAATATGGGAGAAGATTCAGCGGGCACTTGATGATATGTTCAAGGAAACGGGGCATAGCAATGCTTATTTTCCTCTGTTTATTCCAAAATCATTTTTCAGCAAGGAAGCTTCTCATGTGGAAGGTTTCGCCAAAGAGTGTGCCGTAGTTACTCATTACCGCTTAAAAAATTCGCCCGACGGTAAAGGTGTTATAGTTGACCCGGATGCTAAACTGGAAGAAGAGCTTATTGTTCGTCCGACTTCCGAAACTATTATCTGGGATACATACCGCACATGGATACAATCGTACCGCGATTTGCCGATACTGGTTAACCAATGGGCCAATGTAGTTCGTTGGGAAATGCGTACCCGTCTGTTTCTGCGTACTACTGAGTTTTTGTGGCAGGAAGGGCATACCGCTCACGCTACTGAAGCCGAGGCTATTGAAGAAACAGAAAAGATGATGAACGTTTATGCCAATTTTGCCGAAAACTGGATGGCTATGCCTGTGCTCAAAGGTGTAAAATCGCCAAACGAACGTTTTGCAGGTGCTGTCGAAACTTATTGTATCGAAGCACTTATGCAGGATGGAAAAGCATTGCAGGCCGGAACTTCTCATTTCCTCGGTCAGAATTTTGCTAAAGCTTTCGACGTTCAGTTCCTGAGCAAGGAGAATAAACTGGATTATGTATGGGCAACTTCATGGGGTGTATCTACACGTTTAATGGGTGCGCTGATTATGTCGCATTCCGATGATCACGGTTTGGTTTTGCCGCCAAAACTTGCTCCAATTCAGGTTGTAATTATACCTATCTATAAAAATGATGAGCAACTTGCACTGATTTCCGAAACAGTTGATCCGATTGTTAAAAAACTGAAAGCCCTGGGCATCAGTGTTAAATATGACGACCGGAATACTCAGAAACCGGGCTGGAAATTCAATGAATATGAGTTCAAGGGTGTTCCTGTTCGTTTAGCTGTAGGTCCCCGTGATCTCGAAAACGGAACAGTTGAAGTTGCCCGACGTGATACACTCGAAAAATCGGTTTACCAGATTACTGATATTGAACACAAAATCAGTCATTTGCTCGACAGCATTCAGGAAAACCTCTATCAGAGGGCTTACGATTTCCGCGAGACAAACACTTTTGTTGCTGATACATGGGAAGAATTTGTTCGTATCCTCGACGATAAAGGTGGTTTTATTTCAGCACACTGGGATGGAACATCCGAAACCGAGCAGCGGATTAAAGATGAAACCAAAGCTACTATCCGTCTTATTCCTATTGATGGGAAAATGGAAGAAGGCAAATGTATTCTTACCGGAAAACCTTCGAAGCAAAGAGTGATTTTTGCGCGTTCGTACTAAACTTCTTCTCTGAAATCGGGTTGCCTTCGATACGAAACCACGAAAATCTGATTTCAGAAAACCACAAACCTGACCGGATCCATTAAGCAGCTTATTCATAATTTACCTTATTTATGGACTTACGATCTTTGGGTATAATCCCTGCCCGTTATGCTTCGAGCCGGTTTCCCGGCAAACCATTGGTGATGATCGGTGGGAAAAGCATGATAATGCGTGTGTATGAGCAAGCATCGAAGTGTGAATCATTGAATAGGGTAATTGTGGCAACTGACGATGACCGAATTTACAATCATGTGCGCGATTGCGGAGGTGAAGTGATGATGACTTCGGGGAACCATGTTTCAGGAACTTCGCGTATCGGTGAAGTTACGGATCAGCTCTCCGCTTCTGCTCCGGAAAATCCTTTCGATGTAATCGTTAATATTCAGGGCGATGAACCATTTATTGATCCTTCGCAAATAGATCTTGTAGTTTCACTCTTTCGTAATCAGGATGTTCAGATTGGTACGCTGATAAGGAAAATATCGGATAACGAAGATGTATCCAATCCTAATGTTGTGAAAGTGGTGGTTGATCAATCACGTAAAGCATTATACTTCAGCAGGTCGCCTATTCCGTTTCTGCGCGGAGTACCCCGCGAAAGTTGGTTCAGTAGTCATGAATATTACCGGCATATCGGGCTGTACGCCTTCCGAAGTGAGGTGTTAAAAGCAATTGTTCGTTTGCCTGCGTCAACCTGTGAAATTGCCGAATCGCTCGAGCAGTTGCGTTGGCTGCATCATGGTTACAGCATTCACACCGCGGTAACTGAAATTGAGACAATTGGCATTGATGCTCCTGAGGATTTACTGAAACTTACTAACAATGCTTGATATTTCAGGCTTGATTGTAGTATCTTAGCACATCAAAAAAGCAAAAGAATTTAATGATAACACGGCACATAGCTGATTTACTTTATCACCATGAATGTGTGATAGTTCCGGGATTAGGCGGTTTCATCAAAGCCTCTATCCCGTCACGGATTTTACATACCACGCACGAATTTTTTCCACCTTCAGGTAGTGTTGTATTCAATGCAGGGCTTTCAGGTAATGACGGACTGCTGGCAAATTATATTGCTTCAGTTGAAAATATTTCCTACCGGGATGCCCTTTCCGAAATCCATCAGTGGGTTGAGAAATGCATCAGCGATTTGAATCACAACATTCCGGTTACCCTCAGCGGGATTGGAGATATATTCCTCAACAATTCGGGTAATATTGAGTTCACGCCTTCGAGGCAGGTTAATTTTAACGCGGATTCATTCGGACTTACCGTATTTTTTGCAAAGACCAATGAACCCGAAACCATTGTTGTTCCGGATATTCAGCCCCTGAAACGTTCCCCGAAAACTAAAAATCTACAGCGCCTCATTCCTGAAACATTGAAATGGGCTGCCGTGCTTGCGCCTTTTATTGCTTTTGCTTTATGGGGTACGTTTAAAGGCAATGTGGTTGAAAATTACGTTCACAACTATACAGGTATGTATTCGTGGATGAGGTCAACGCCCGGTAAAACTGCGCCGGTAAAAATAACTTCTCTTCCGCAAAGCTCAAATACTGTTACTGCGGATGTAGCACAATTACCGGCAGCTTTCCTGGCCGGCGAAAATATTTCTTTCGATCCGGGAATGGTTTCGTATGCCGAACTGGCGAAATATGATATCACTATTGGTGATACTGTTCCTGTAATAAATACAGAATACGCATCCGAAAATTTAAATTATCACATCATAGGAGGTGCTTTCCGCGATCATAATAATGCGCTCAAACTTATAGCCATGTTGCAGGAGCAAGGTTATCCGGCTACGGTTGTGGATACAACAGCAGGAGGTCTTTATGTGGTGAGTATGAATGGTTTCAGCGATTTGGCCGATGCGAAAAAACAACTTTCCGAAATAAAAAAAGCTGGATTTACTGCTTCCTGGATATTGAAAAAAAACAGAGGCTAATTCCGGATTCTGCTATCGGACAGGTAGCTCTTTCAACATAGTTTATTTTAAAATACGTACCCTTGGCAAAGAGGAAACTTCAGCGTTTTGCTGAAAATGCAACTTTTAATCATTTCTTTCAACCCTTATGGGAAGAACTCGCTGCCGGATTCCCGCTACGGGGAAAATGGAATTCTGATTTCTTTGGTAACAACAACCCTGTCATTATTGAAATGGGATGTGGTAAAGGAGAATATACCGTTGATCTTTCGGACAAGTATCCCGGGCGCAATTTTATCGGAATCGATAAAAAAGGGGCAAGGATGTGGCGCGGTGCCAAAACAAGCATTGAAGAAAACAGGAAAAATGTAGCCTTCGTCCGTACCCGTGCCGAGAATATCGACCTGGTTTTCGGGCCAGCCGAAGTGGATGAAATATGGATCACATTTCCTGAGCCCCAGCCTAACAGTCCCCGCCACAGCAAGCGCTTTACTTCACCTGAATTTATTAGCAGATACCGGAAACTGCTCAAGCCAGGCGGAATCATACACCTGAAAACCGATAGCGACCTGTTTTATACCTACACGCTAGAAGTAATAAGCGAAAGCAGCCACGAACTCCTTTATAATAATAGTGACCTTTATGCTAATCCCTCCGATCCGGAAGTGAAAGATGTGGTTGATGTGCAAACTCATTATGAAAAAATATGGCTGTCGCAGGGTCTCACTATCAAATACCTGAGATTCCGACTTAAGGAGGAATAATCTTCATTCTCACTGAATAAGAATCTGCTTATCACGCTGCAAATTAATTTGTAAAAAAGAATTCCATGCCCGGGGATATTTCATTTTTCGAAAAAGTGTATGCAGTAGTCGAATTGATTCCGCATGGAAGGGCTACATCCTATGGTGCCATCGCAAGATATCTCGGTACAGGAGGCTCATCGAGGATGGTCGGTTGGGCAATGAATGCCTCCCATCAGATGCTGCAGCATATTCCTGCGCACAGGGTCGTGAACCGAAATGGTTTACTTACAGGGAAACATCATTTTGGTGGTCACGATACCATGCAGCAATTACTCGAAAGTGAAGGCCTAGTGATTGTGAATGACCAAATCGTAAATTTCAGGGATATTTTCTGGGATCCTTCGGAGGAGCTGAAGTTGTGAGAGTGCTGGTTGGGGAGACGGGGTGAGGGGAGACGGAGAGAGGGGAGACAAGGAGAGGGGAGACAAGGAGAGGGGAACTGATAATAGAGTTA
>CAZOXJ010000085.1:0-5709 GCA_964583325.1 uncultured Lentimicrobiaceae bacterium | reverse complement strand
GAGAGGGGAGACAAGGAGAGGGGAGACAAGGAGAGGGGAACTGATAATAGAGTTAATCTGATTCCAATTTTAAACCAAAGAAATTATCAAAGTTAAATCCTTTTAATAACAGGTTTTTTCGGTTATCGATATAAAATTGCCTGATTTGTTCGATCGCGATAACCGATGTAATTCCGTAATTAATATCTTTTTTTTGCTCTGCATAAATACTTCCGGTATACGGAATAGCCGGATTATAGGTGAATTCATGGTTTTCTTTTTCAGGTTTAAGCACGTACGCATAGCTTGCAGCAACCGACCGGGCAATACCAAGTAGTTCGAATTTGTTGCCGGTTTCGGTAATGGCTAATGCAATTCCTCCGCTAAGTCCTTCATTAAATGGTGCATCTGTCAGAAAACTCCCTGCTTTTCCTGGCACTTTGCTTGCTATTCCGTGAGTAGCCATTTGTTGCCCTTTCGGATATCCCAGCAGGTACAGAATACTTCCCCAATTTAGTTCCCGGGCGTAACCGCAAGGATATTCAAACACAGGGGCATCATTAACAAGATCAACATAAGTAGCTCCGATAAATGCAATATCATTTTTAGAATCAGATTGAAGTACTTCGAATTTGCTTCCAACAGGCATATCATTTACAAAAAGTTGTTGCTTCGTTTTAAATGAAATACTGTGGATATAGCGGTTATTACCAAGGTCGCTGTATTCGGCCCATTCAATTATGGTGTCGGGTGCTATTACGGCGTGAGCACAAGTGAGCAATGCAATACGTTTGCCATCCGAAAAAATTACCAGTGCTGTTCCGGAAGTGGCTTCATTTGTTACTATGCCTGCCCTTGTGCGCTCAAATAACCCGCCGGAACTAAGGTCTTTTAACGTAATTCCTTTGCTTTCATCAAATATATAGGTGCGGTAACTCGAATAATTCTTAATCTGTTTCACTGAACGGAAAATATTTTCGAGTTCTGAAGAAATATTTCCGGGTGCGAACGAAGTGCGGTATCTTACATTACTGTATTGATCCTGGGTTTGTTTGCCTGTTTTTTGTAAACACGAATTAAAACTTAGTCCTAAAGTGAGCAACAAGATAAATGCGGGAATGCAGCGGATGCCGAAAATGATTTTCATTGCATTGAAATTAAAAGACAAATAAAGATAGTAAATATTGTATCGCGGTTTTTACAGGGACATAATTTCTTGTTTTGGATTTCCGGTATACGGTCTTAAATTTTAGATAGCCTGAATCCAAAATATTCTAAAACAGTAAAAATGATCTGATTTTTATTTCCCTAATTCATTTTTATATTTTACTGTTAAAACATCCCGAAATTTTTAAAAAACAAATATATTTATTTGGAGAGCTAAAAAAACGGGGGTCAATTCTGAAAATATTGATAAATATTTTAAAAAGTATAAAAATAATAGGGGGTATTAGAAAATAAAAGCTATTTTTGCACTCTAATTATAAAAAACTTATTTTATGGCAACTTTACGATTCAAAGCCTTAGGCGATGCGCTTAAAAGGAAACCGGTACAGGTAACGCCTCCCGGTGATAAAATTTCTGACTATTACGGAATGTATGTATTCGACAGGGAAAAAATGGAGAAATATCTTCCCAAAGATGCATTTAGAAGTGTTGTGGCTGCTATTGATCATGGCACGCGCATCGAGCTTAAATTAGCTGACCAGATAGCTCTTGGTATGAAAACCTGGGCCATGAGCCTGGGAGCTACCCATTACACACATTGGTTTCAGCCGCTTACCGAAAGCACTGCTGAAAAACACGATACATTTACTTCGCCGACCGGTCGCGGATCGGCAATTGAGGTTTTCTCCGGCGAACTTCTTGTTCAGCAGGAACCTGATGCATCAAGTTTTCCTAGCGGAGGAATACGTAATACTTTCGAAGCCCGTGGTTATACGGCATGGGATCCTTCGTCGCCGGCGTTTGTTCTCGAAGGCACACTTATTATTCCTACCATATTTATTTCCTACACCGGCGAAGCGCTCGATTATAAAACACCGCTTTTAAAAGCGCTACACTATTTAGATAAAGCGGCAGTGGATGTTTGCCAGTATTTTGATAAAGATGTTACCCGCGTTAACAGCAACCTTGGGTGGGAACAGGAGTATTTCCTGGTCGACGAAGCAGTATTTAATGCCCGTCCTGATCTGGTATTGACTGACCGCACACTGCTGGGACATGCTTCAGCTAAAAACCAGCAACTCGAAGATCAGTATTTCGGACAAATTCCGAGCCGTGTACTGGCTTTCATGAAAGAACTGGAATTTGAATCCTATAAACTGGGGATTCCTTTAAAGACGCGTCATAACGAAGTGGCTCCCAATCAGTATGAGCTGGCTCCTGTGTATGAAGAAACAAACCTGGCTAATGATCATAACCTTTTGGTAATGATGATTATGCGAAAGGTTGCAGCCCGTCATCGTTTTAAAGTGTTACTGCATGAAAAACCATTTTCAGGCATCAATGGCTCAGGAAAACACAATAACTGGTCGGTGTCAACCAATACAGGCGTTAATCTCCTGTCGCCCGGCAAAACACCAAGGTTGAACCTGCAATTCCTCACTTTCCTTATCAATACTCTGGCAGCAGTTCATAAACACAATGCTTTGCTCAAAGCATCCATTGCTTCACCCGGAAACCAGCACAGGTTAGGCGCCAACGAAGCACCTCCGGCAATTATTTCTGCATTTCTGGGGCAGCAATTAACCCGCATGCTTGATGAAATTGAAGAAAGGGTTACCGATGAAAAAATGTCGCCCGAAGAAAAAACAGCTATTAAACTTGATATCGGAAAAATCCCTGAAATTTTACTCGACAATACCGACCGGAACCGGACTTCGCCATTTGCATTTACCGGCAACCGTTTTGAATTTCGTGCAGTGGGATCATCCGCTAACTGCGCTTCGGCAATGATACCGCTTAATACTGCTCTTGCCGTTCAACTTGTTGAATTTAAAGCAGAGGTTGATGCTATTATTGAAAAAGGTGTTAAAAAGGACGAAGCTATCCTGCAGGTTCTGCGACGTTTGATCAAAAAATCGAAACCTATCCGTTTTGACGGAAATGGCTACAGCGATGAATGGAAAGAGGAAGCAGCTAAACGGGGCCTCGATTGCGAAGCAATTGTTCCGCTTATTTATGATGCATATTTAACTCCTCTGTCGCGCGAACTCTTTAAGAAGGCTAACGTTTATACCGATATTGAAATGGAAGCCCGCACGGAAGTGCGCCATGAATTGTATTCGAAAAAAGTGCAGATTGAAGCACGGGTATTAAGTGACCTGGTTATGAATCACATTCTTCCAACGGTTATCGAATACCAGGCCATGCTGATCAACAGCACACAGGGATTGAAAAATCTTTACAATGATTCGGATTACCAGCTTCTGGCTGTACGAAGGTTAAAGCTGATCAAAGAGATTTCGGAGCATATCGAAATTGTTGAAACCAAGGTAGCTGCTATGATTGAGGCTCGCAAACAGGCCAATACGCTGGAGGATGCACGCGAAAAAGCACTGGTGTATGCAACTGAAATTTTTCCGTATTTCGACGAAATCCGATACCATATCGATAAACTCGAACTGATAGTTGATAACGAAAAATGGCCGCTGCCAAAATACCGTGAGTTGTTGTTTGTAAGATAACACTAAGCATCACTATAATCTAACTAACGTCCCTTCCGGCTAAATTAACCGGGAGGGATTTTTTTTTGAATCTGTCAACTGGCAGTTTAGCTTATTCCGGAAGCAGAGTACTTAAAATAAAAGTAATACTGTGAATTGAATGGGATTTTAGGCTTTTAACGGCCAGAAGTCCGAAGTTGGAAGACCGAAGCGTCTGTAAAAATGATTTTGATCCCTAGTTTGGAAACCATACCAGATAAAGTTAACTGCCATCAAAACTGATAGTATAAGGGGTAAATTATTTTTGAGTGTCTTCCGACTCCTGTCTTCTGACTTTCGACAAAATCTTTTTACCCATTAAATTAGGAGTAGAATCAAAATAAATGCTAAACTTTAGTGGATATCATTAAATGATCTATCTTTACACATTCTAAATAAAAATAAGAAATAAGTAAATAATGATGAACAAAGATCAGATAATCAACGCTTTAAAAACAGTTCACGATCCTGATTTACACAAAGACCTCATATCGCTTGGCATGATAGAGGATATAGAAATTGACGGCCTCAAAGTCAGTTTCAAACTGGTTTTAACCACACCGGCCTGCCCGATGAAGGAAAAAATGAAGAATGATTGTGTGAAAGCAATTCAGTCGCGGGTTGATCCGTATGCTGAAGTAATCATTGACATGTCATCACGCACAACCAGCCGTCGCAAAAACGATGACACCATGCTGAAAGGCGTTAAAAATATAATTGCTGTTGTTTCTGGTAAAGGTGGCGTTGGTAAATCTACCGTTTCGGCTAACCTGGCAGTTGCTCTTTCGAGACTCGGCGCTAAAGTGGGCTTGCTCGATGCTGATATTTATGGCCCTTCGGTTCCGCTGATGTTTGACCTTGTGGATGCCCATCCGAAAGCCCGCGAAGAAAACGGTCGTACCATTCTCGAACCCATCGAAAAATATGGAATCAAGCTTCTATCGATCGGGTTTTTTGTTGACCCCAACAAAGCGTTGGTATGGCGTGGCCCTATGGCTTCAAATTACCTTACACAAATGCTTACCGGTGGCGACTGGGGCGAACTCGATTACCTTGTAATTGATATGCCGCCCGGAACTGGTGATATTCATCTTACCCTGGTTCAAACGGTACCTGTTACAGGCGCAGCTATTGTTACAACCCCGCAGGAAGTAGCTTTGGCTGATGCCCGCAAAGCATATAATATGTTTACGACCGATAGTATTAAAGTTCCGGTTTTGGGTCTTGTCGAAAATATGGCATGGTTTACCCCTGCTGAATTGCCCGAAAACAAGTATTATATCTTTGGCAAAGAAGGCGGCAAGCGTTTCGCAGAGGAAATCGGTGTTCCGTTGCTGGGTCAGATTCCGCTGGTACAAAGCATCTGCGAATCGGGCGACAGCGGAAACCCGGTTGCTACTTTGGACGACTCATCGCCGGTAGCAATGGCATTCCGTCAGTTAGCCGAATCAGTGGCTCAGCAAATTGCCATTCGTAATGCAAACCTTGATCCGACTCAGATTGTTGAGATAAAATCATAAATATTACTAGCATTCATTTTCTGCCTGCATCAACAGATCACATCCAATCAACCAATAAAAAATAGAAAAACATGTCAGAATTAGAAACCAAAGTACGCAATGTAATTGAACAGATCCGTCCTTACCTGCAAGCCGACGGCGGCGATATCAGTTTTGTGGAACTCACCAGCGACAACGTTGTAAATGTTGAATTGCAGGGAGCCTGCGGTTCGTGCCCTTTCAGCCGTATGACCTTAAAAAACGGTGTTGAAGATGCCATGCGCAAAGCCTTGCCTGAAATTAAATCGGTAGAAGCGATTAATTTGTAATCTCAAATTGGGTATTGGTAAATCCGTTTGTCTGTATCAGGCTGTTTGGATTGCAATACGCTGAAAGCAGAAAAAAGAATGATCTGGCTCTATGTCAGGTCATTCTTTTTTATTTTCTGACCAGTACGATTTTCTCGGAGCTTTTCTTTATAATCCTGTCGAACAAAGCTTTAACCCTCTGATACTCTTCAGGGG
>CAZOXJ010000084.1:0-16013 GCA_964583325.1 uncultured Lentimicrobiaceae bacterium | reverse complement strand
CCTTGTCACCCTTCGCCTTGTCGCCCCTCTCCCATTCGCCCTTCCCCCTGTCACTAAATCCAGTTACTCCTTCACCGCCGGTTCCGTATATCCCATCCTCTTTTTCGATGGCGGGAAAACAGAAAAATTAACATAGCGGTAAGGATTGATTTTCATATCCTCAATAAGGGCATTAAGCTGTGCGGCTGAACTGTTAAGGTTATTATACAATTTCTGATCGTTGATAAGCAAACCCAGGGAGCCTTCGCCCTTGTCAATTTTTTGAGAGATATCAGCAACATGGATTAATGCATTATTCAGATTTGCCAGTGTACCGGCAATGTTGGCACGCGCCAGAGTATCGCTTATCATCGAAAAATTGGAAATAACATTTGAAATTTTTTCATCGTTCTTGCGGAAATTCGTAGTAATCGATTCGATATTGAATAAAATACGTTCGAGGCGCTTCCGCTGTCCATAAACCAGTGTATCGAGATTGTACGATGTGCTTTCGAGATTGGTAAGCGTTGATTGTATACTAATAAATGAGGCATTGATACTTTTACGCGTTTCCGAATTAAAAACAGACTGCAGCACAGTTACCATAGTATCGAGCGACGAAAGCAGATTTTCCGCCTTCTCTTTAATTGGCGCTACCTGTTTGTTAACTTCTTCGCTCAGCGACATTTGCGTACTACTCATCAGGGTATCCCCATCCTGGGCAGGAAGAGTGGAGTTGCCTAAAATAATCTCTACGTTTTTTGTTCCCAGCAAATCGAGGCTAAAAATACGGGCTTCGGAATTTACCGGAATAAAAATCGGATCGTATATAGTAAACTCAAGCAGAATTTTGCTTGAATTTTTATTTACAAAACCTATGTCAGTTACTTTCCCGATATTAAGTCCGTTTATCGACACCGGTGCAGCGTCCTGAATTCCTGAAGTTGAATTATACACTGCATAAAATGTGCGGGATCTGTTAAATAAATCCTTGCCTTTAATATAATTAATCCCAATAATAAAGAGAGCTAATGTGACAATGCCAAATGCACCAACTCTTAATTCACGACTTATTTTCATTGTTCTTAGCGATATTTTGACAAATTTACTACTTTTTTCCTGTCAGTCGTTTTGCTTCATCAATTGTAATCCTGTTTTTCCCTTTAAACGCAACGATAAAAGCATCTTTATATCCCTTCGAAATCATTTCCTTTCGCCAAAGCAATGCGGCATCAATGTCATTAAAATTTCCTGATGTGTATTTATAGGAACCACTATGAAAATACACCTGAACATCTTTTATTCCATCAAAAATCTTAGAGTCAAGGGGCTTTGAGTCAGGGTATATGGCAAACTGAACACGAAACGCAACTGCATCAGGATCTGGAGCTTCCACAACAGCACCGGTCGAAACAGGATTCCCGGCATTCGCATTTTTAAATACATCACTGCTTTGATTGGCAGCTACTAATGTATCCTCAGGCTGAGGCTCGGAAGGCTTGTTTTCTATCTGATTTTTGTATTCGCGCAAAGCTTTATAAATGGCATATGCAACCTGGTCCTGGCCTTTTTCTGACAAAAGAAATTTTTCCTCCCTGGCATTGCTTATGAAACCGGTTTCAATTAATACACCCGGCATAGCAGTTTTGTATAAAACAAGGAAGCCAGCCTGCTTTACTCCGCGGTCGAACAGTTTCAGATTATCTACCAGCTGATGCTGAACTTTACCGGCATAAGCGAGGCTCTTGTCGAGAAATGCGTTCTGCATCATATTAAAAAAGATATTTCCCTCGGGCGAATTTGGATCAAAACCATCGTATTTTTCCACATAATCATCTTCAAGAAGAATTGCGGCATTCTCAGCTTTAGCAACAGCAAGGTTAGCCTGGCTTTTGTGAAGTCCCATCACGAAAGTTTCGGCACCGAAAACAGTGGCCGAATGAGTTGAGTTACAATGAACAGAAATAAAAAGATCTGCTTTCTTTTCGTTAGCAATACGGGCCCTGCGGTGCAACTCAACAAATGTATCATCATCCCTGGTCAACACAACTTTTACATCTTTCATGTTTTGATTGATATAATCGCGCAGTTTGAGAACAATGGATAATGTGATGTCCTTTTCGCGCGAATTTTTACCCAAAGCACCCGTATCGTGTCCACCATGACCGGCATCGAGAACAACAGTTTTTAATTTTTGAGCTGATGCAAAATTTACAGTAAAAATCAGCAGGCAAAGTATAAGAAATCTCATAAAAATTCGTTTTTCCGTCATCACCTGAATTTGTTTAGCTTTGCACTATTGTTAGCGAATTTAACAATATTTTGGAAGTATTTGTTTGACAGTTGTTTAACTTTGCAAGTCCATTTCTATGGACGTTATAGGTACTAATCAACTTAACACGCTATCACAAAATTAACATGTTAACCTCTTTTTCAGCATAATTGGTACCGAAGTTACAAACAAACCACCGGTTAATAACCATTTTCCTACTCCTGTCAGTATTCGTTTCTGTACAGGCTACTGATTATTTTCGCTTTTTTGATATAACTCCTGCCCGGTTTTTGTCTGCTGCAGGTGACCCTGAAACAATTACAGGAATACCTGATACCACTGACACAAAGGCACCTGATACAATTTTCGGGCCACAGAATGACACACTGAATATAAACGTTCCTGATTCACTCTTAGTATCGGATTCCATTCCTGAGGTTGAACAAAAGACAAATAAATTTATGCTTAGCGCCAAAATCGATTATGCATCGGCTGATTCGCTGAGTATGGATTTGAAAAACAAAGTGGCATGGATGTATGGCAATGCCAGTATTGAGTATGAAGATATTAAACTTAAAGCTGCTATTATTTCAATTGATTTCGATAAAAATATAATTCACGCTTATGCCCGCGAGGACTCTGCCGGCAATCTGACAGGAATGCCAGAGTTCAAACAGGGGTCTGTTACTTTTAAATCGAAGGAGATAGCCTACAACTTCACCACGCGTAAAGGATTAATTCAAAGTGTTATCACTAAAGAAGGTGAAGGCTATTTGCATGGATCAGTAATAAAAAAAGTCAATGACAGTGTAACCAATGTCGGCAAGGGCGAATATACAACCTGCGACTTAGAAGATCATCCGCACTTTGCACTGAAATACTCCAAGGCCAAGGTAATCAGCGGGAATAAAATCATTACAGGCCCTGCATACATGAGTATTGAAGGTGTTCCTCTGCCCTTAGCGCTTCCATTCGGAATTTTCCCAAATAAAAAAGGCCGTAGCTCAGGACTTATAATCCCAAAATACGGTGAATCAGCCAATCGCGGTTTCTTTTTAGAAGACGGAGGCTATTATTTTGGTTTAAATGACTATTTCGATCTCAAACTTACAGGGGATATTTATTCGCGCGGAAGCTGGGCGCTAAAACCCAATTTTACTTATCGGAAACGCTATAAATTCTCAGGAAGTTTCAGTCTGAAATATGCTGTTACCGTTTCAGGAACCGAAGGCGCAAGCGATTACTACAACAAAAGTGACTTCTTTGTAAACTGGTCGCACCGCCAGGACCCGAAAGCAAGACCAAATTCAGTATTTTCGGCTAGTGTAAACGCCGGTTCGAGCAGTTTTAACAAATACAATCCTTCGACGGTAAACGATTACCTTACCAATACTTTTTCATCAAGTATAAACTATGCTTTAAAACTGGGCACCTGGGGTAACCTTAACACCAGCGGAACGCACAGCCAGAATACTCAAACCAAACAGGTAACAATAACTTTACCCCAGGTCGATTTCAGTATTAACAGGATTTATCCTTTTAAAAAGAAAATACAAACCGGTAAGGCTGCATGGTACGAATCGATTAATGTTACCTACAATTCAAATTTGCAAAATAAGCTTGATACCTATGACTCGCTTGTGTTCAATCCTGATGTTACCGACCGTATTAAAAACGGAATGAAGCATTCAATTCCTATAAGCGGATCGTTTAAAATACTGAAGTATTTATCGTGGAGTAACGGCATTAATTATACAGAACGATGGTACACGAAAACTGTAAATAAAACCTGGATAGGCGATACTATAATCACAAACGGGGTTGCCCAGTATGGCCATATTGATGTGGATACGATAAGCGGATTCAAAACTGAAAGAGATTACAGTTTCAATTCTTCAGTAAGCACAACTATTTATGGCATGAGGCAATTCAACAAAGGACCTATACGCGCAATACGACATGTTATAAGGCCTTCAGTCGGGTTTAACTTTCTGCCCGATTTCGGAAGAGAAGAACTGGGCTACTGGAAAACAGTGCAATCTGATGCATCAGGTAACATACAGAAATATTCGATATTCGGCGATTCGCCTATTTATGGCTCAGCGCCAAGTCAGAAATCAGGTTCTGTTAATATGGGAATAACCAATAACCTTGAAATGAAAGTACGTTCGCGCAAGGATACCCTAACAGGAACAAAGAAAGTAATGCTCATCGATAACTTCTCTATCTCAACAGCGTATGATATTGCTAAAGATTCGTTGAAATGGTCGAATATTGTGCTCTCAGCCCGCACTACCCTGTTTAAAAAAGTACAGATCAGTTATGCAAGTTCTTACAGCCCTTATGGATTATACTCTCAACCATTTTACGGCTATACGATACTCGATTATTACCAAAATCCTTATTATTCGTCAACGCCGGGTCCTGTTATTAACCAATCGGAGTACTCGCTGAACAAAAAATTCCTGCGGTTTCTCAATGCCGGCTGGAACCTGAGTGTTGGGTATGATCTTACGCCTAAAAAGGATAAGACTAAAAAGGCTTCGCCTGCATCGTCATCGGATCAGGAAATTGAAGATTTATCAAGGAATCCCCAACTTTATATAGACTGGGACAATCCCTGGTCGTTGCGGGTTGACTATAACTTCAGGTACACCAGTGTTCCTGTACTTTCGACAGGAGAAATAAAACGCGACATTATACAAACTTTCCGGGTGGCCGGCGATGTGAATGTGACCGAAAAATGGAAATTCTCAATGCAAACCGGATACGATTTCGAACAAAAGGATTTTGCATTTACCCAGATCACTATCTACCGCAACCTGCACTGTTGGGAAATGCGTTTCAGCTGGATTCCTTATGGCACGCAAAAGAGCTGGAATTTCCAGATCAATGCGAAATCATCGCTGCTCCAGGATTTGAAATTAACAAAGAAGAAAGATTTCCGCGACAACTTGTAGGAAAATGTTTGCGGATATTACAATGCTAGACGGGATTTCATTTCAAAAAAAGGAAATTACAGTTATGTGGCTATACTCTTCCGGTTTCAGCCAACGGGAGTGTAAATGAAAACACTGATCCTTTATTTATTTCGCTGATAACAGTTAATTTCCCGCCTTGTTTTTCGGTCATTTCTTTTACAAGTATAAGTCCAAGTCCGGCACCTTGTTCATTTGCCGTTCCGGCAAGTGTAAAATGGCTATCTACAGCAAAGAGCTTATTCAGAACATCTGCCGACATACCCACTCCATTATCAGCAACACTGATTTCGAGGCAACTGCGTTCGGCTATGCACTCCCCATCAGAATGATTCTCACACATGTCCACAATTTTTGCATCAAATGTTACCCTCCCACCCGGGAAACTGAATTTAATCGCATTTGTAGTGAGATTCAGCAATATTGAATGTACCATTTGCTGATCAGCATTTACCAGGTGGGTAGGGTCTATATTATTAATAAAATAAATATTTTTACTTAGGGCGTTTGATTCCAGAAGGTTCATTATTGAATTAACTTCTTCATTAAGAACCAAATCTAAAGGTTTATTTTGCATCCTGCCTGTTTGCAGACGCGACCAGTTTAACAGGTTTTCGAGCAGCGTAAAAGTACTGTACGACGAATCATGTACTTTCTGCACATAATCCTTGATTTCAGCTTTTGTAAGTGTGTCGATTTCTTCGAGAATAAGATCGGTAAATCCTAACATTCCCTGGAAGGGACTCCGGAGATCGTGTGCAACAATACTAAAAAACTTGTCCTTATTATGATTGAGCTCCTTGAGTTCATCATTATACTCCTTGAGCCTGGCTTCCGATTCCTTTTGAGTAGTAATATCGCGTGCAATATGTAAACTCCCCAGCAGGGTGTTTTTCGAATCAAAAACCGGGGTTGTACTTATATGCAGGTAACGGTTTAATTTGGGTTCGTATAACTCGATGGAATGCCTTTTATGGTCTTCGATCATGCGTAGATGAGGGCAATTTTCGAGCGCACATCCACTGTCGTGCATCAGGTTATGGCATTTGTTTCCAACCAGGCTTTTATCTCCGATTTTGAGTTTTTGAAGCATGGCCCTATTTGCCTTAACTACCGCATTATCAAGATCAATCAACGCCACCATATCGGGCAATGAATCGAAAATCAGTTCCCATACACTGTTATCGGGATGAGCTAAAATGGAAGAAAAGTCAATATCCTTAAAACTATTGTTTGCAGGAAGATTGCTGTCAGGTTGATCAAACATAGCGGACCATTATTGAAAAAATCGCCTCCTGATAAAACAAGCAGGGCTTGTAACCGATGCAAAGATCGGAAATAAAATAAAAACGGCATAGTATTAACTGTTAATGGAATGTTATGTTCACTGAAAAATTAAATCCGGGCCATAAAATCCAATCAAAGCCAGTATAAAATTTCTTGATCATACGTTCACATCTGGCATCCAACAATTATCTATTAAACTGATTATGTTGTTTTTACCAGTATCAGTATAACAAAAAATAAAACAAAACATCCCCAGGCAACCTGCGGATTTAGATAACTCTGTATTTTCCTGAAAATGAAAGTTTAGACCAAATTACCCAATTGTATAATTTGAGTTTAAGCAGGACGGTTCCTAATTACTGAGGGGCAATGTAAAAACAAATGTTGTTCCCTGGCCTGCGATACTTTCAGCCCATATACGGCCTCCATTTTTCTCAACCATTTCGTGACAAAGTACCAATCCGAGTCCTGTACCCGGTTCGTTGGCTGTTCCGGCCTGTGAGTATTGCCCGTTAAGCTTGAATAATTTTGGAAGTATTTCCTCGGGGATTCCGATTCCGTTATCAGAAACACTTATTTCGAGCCATTGGCGGTTGTCCTGATCGGATTGATTCCTGTTATGGGTATATGTCTGCGGTACCCTGCTTCGTAATACTACTTTTCCGTTTGCGTTCGAAAATTTTATGGAGTTGGTAATAAGATTCTGGATTACCGAATGAATCATATTCCTGTCTGCTTCCACCATCAAATCCGGGTTTACTTCATTAAAAAGTTTAATCTCTTTTCGGGTGGCATTATTATCGAGTATGGATATAACTGAATTAATTTCGTCGCTGATATTAAAAACGGAAGGGGTAAAAGGCATTTTCCCGCTTTGTATCCTCGACCATTCTAAAAGATTTTCGAGTAAGGCATAGGTGTGATAGGATGCAGTACGTACATTCGACAAATATTCTTTGACTTGTGCGTTGCTAAGTTCATCAAGGTCTTCGTACAATAAATCGATGAAACCCAGCAAGCCCTGGAAAGGATTTTTCAAATCGTGAGCCAGGATACTAAAAAATTTATCTTTGCTTTTATTCGACTCCGTGAGTTCGGCATTGGACTTCAACAGTTCCTGTTCAGCTTTTTTAGGCTCGGTTAAATCACGGCTGATAGCTATAACTACATCGCGGCCATAGTATTTACTTGCGTTGAATATTAATTCCGCAGGAAAGACCTCACCATTTTTACGCAGCCCCATCCATTCAAATTTCTGCGATTCCCCCTTTACAGCTTTATCGAGCATTTGTAAAAAGCGCTCCCTTTCACTTTCCCCCTCAGCAGATATTATTAATGCATCCTGCCCTATCAATCCGGACATTTCATATCCATAACATTTTGAAAACCCTTTATTTACATCCATAATAAGGGCATCGGGCGATATAATATATACCGGGTCGGTAAAACAATCGATCAGTTGGCGAAATGCAAGTTCAGGGCTGGTTTCGGGCTCAGTATCCGAATTATTTTCTTTTCCAAGAATCGAGCAAATGGTTTGTATAAACTGTTTATCAAGTGCTGAAAGGGAGTAATTAACCGTGAAAACTACTGTAAATATTCCTTCTATCTGATTGTCATTTGCAACGGTAAAGGCCAGGATTGCTTTTACACCCAATTCTTCACGATAAAGAGATTCGGACTCCAGAAATGTTGTTAACAACGGTTTCCTTATCAGCGAAAGTTGTTCCTTATGATCGGTTAAGTAGTCGAAAAGTTGTTTGCTGCATAACTGGACAGGAATGCCTGAATTAAAAGGAGATTCCCATGAAGATACAAGATTCAGCCGACCGCTTTCAACCTGGTTATAGGCACATGTTATCGCTCCGAGTGTTTCGCCAATCTGGGACAAAAGTGAGTGAATTTTATCAACAGGTCTGCCCGCATGGCTGATAATACTTTCCAATAATCGCGAAAGGCGTATATCTTTTTTATGTATAAGTTCAATTCCCTGATCCGGAACGTGAGTTTCACGAAATGTAACAAGGATGTATTTTGCTGAAAGATGATCGCCCGTAACAGGAGTAAATGTAATGTCGGCCAGGAATGTCTCCTTTAATCCTTTACGTACAGGAATCGTGGCCGATTTACGCTTAGGTAACTCATTTACAACATTTAAAAGAATGAAATGGGCCTCATCAATATGGTCATAAGCAATAAATGATTGCAGGCTGCTTCCGATAACTTTCGCTTTTTCAGCAAGTCCGAAAAAAGAAAAAACCTGCTCCGAACATTCCAAAATACGACCGGTGGGATCGCAAACAAAAGCAGCATCAGAAAGAACGCTCACCAATTGGTGAACTGAAATCTCCAATGCCGGGGTAAAATCTTTGTTCTTGTAAAGTTCGTCCATGCTATGAGCTATATGAGTTCCCTAGTTATTCCCTTTTTCAGGAAAGAGTTGGGAACCTTAATACAACAACCTTGCCAAGCTTTCCACAATTATCAGCCATAATACTATATATTTGTTTAACAATTACTTACACTAATATAATTTCATCAATCTGATTGCTTTTACCAACATCTGGACGAATATACCAGATCCCATATTGGGACGCATGGCCCATATTAATCAAATTAAACTTTTGTGTATGAAAGAATCCTGCTGACTCAAATAGCCCTAATACAATTATGAGGCTAAGCACACCCTATGCTTAGCTCAATTATGAAAAACTCCGACAATGATAAGGAATTGCAGCTCCTGAGATATCAACCGGTTTTTCGTAAGGCATTTATGCTTCCCACACACTAAAAGCACCTTGTAAATATAGGTGATATTTTATTTCCAAAAAGACCATTTCAAAAAAATGTTTTCAACATATGAAATAGCCATGATTGGAAAAAATCACCAACCGGAGATGATATTATGATCAATCTGGCGTATTCCATCTGACCCGTAAAAAATAAATAATAACAGATGAAAACTCATTTTTGTTGAATATTTTCCTCTTAAAATCACAATAAACAATAAGCAGATACAGAAAAAAAAGGCATTGAAAACCAATTTCTTTAATCCTGGATAAATGCCGGTATCAGGAAAGAAAACACTGAACCTTTGCCAGGGGTACTTTCGGCATAAATTTTTCCGCCATGCCGTTCAACCATTTCGCGCGATAAAAGTAATCCTAAACCGGTACCTTGCTCTTTTTCAGTTCCGGGGCTGCTTACCGGTTTATTTTGGGTAAACAATTGACTACAAAATTCATTATCCATTCCAATACCTGTATCAGCAACCGAAATTTTATAGAAATCCTTACCTGATTCCGGATCCGTTGCCATTCTGTTTGAATATATATTAATTTCCCCTCCAATAGATGTGAACTTTATAGCATTCATAACCAGGTTATTGAGGATAGTATTCAGCATATTTTTATCCGAATGAAGCAACACATCAGATTCGACCATGTTGTTAATCTCAATTTTTTTACGGTAAGCCAGGCTAAAAAGGACATTCACTACTTCGTCAACCAAATCGGTTAATACCACTTTCGACGGATCAAAATGCATGCGCCCGGTTTCGAGCCTCGACCATGCCAGCAGATTTTCGAGCAGGTTGAGAGAATTTTTTGCCGAATTCCGGATTATTTTCAACGAATCCCTTATTTCGTCCATGGTTAGTTTCTCGAGGTCTTCGAGTAGCAATTCCGAAAACCCGATCATACTGCTGTATGGATTTCGAAGGTCATGAGCTATGATGCTGAAGAACTTATCTTTGGTTTTATTGAGCTCCAGAAGGTTTTGATTGTATTTTTCGAGTTTGAGCCGTGCCTCCTTGCTTTCGGTTATATCGCTGAAAACGCATTGAATGCCAACCAGTGAATCATCTTCCTTGATAAGGCTTGCCTTAATTTCATAGGTAACAGGTTTTCCCTCGAGGCTAAGCGCGCTAACCTCAAAGGAATTATCGATTAATCCGGATAGAATTTTGTCTTTTAATCCGAGTACAAATTCCTTGTTATTGTCGTTTACATATTCATAAACATTTAATTTGGTAATGTTTTCGAGATCGATTTTCAGATAGTTGAGAAGTGTCCGGTTTGCATTGGTTATATTGCCATCAAGATCGGTTGTTATAATAAAGTCGTTGGCATTATCAAAAAGTTCGCGGTACTTCATTTCACTGGTCCGGAGGTCGTTTTCAATTTTCTTATAGCTTGAAATGTCGTGAATAGTACCGACGATAAATCTCTTTCCTGAAGGTTTCTCGATATACAATTGCTTGTGCGTTACTATGTTATGCAATGTGCCGTCGGACCAGGTAATCTGTTCTTCATTAATACTGCTGCCTTCGGCGAGAACTTTTTCATCGTATTTCCAAAAAATATCAGCTTGTTCTTTCGGGTACAGGTCATAATCGGATTTTCCTAATAATCCTTCACGTGATGAGCCCATCATTTCTATTGCGGCATCGTTCAGCATCACCCACTTATGATCTTCATCCTTAACAAAGAAGGGTTGTTTAATGGTATTAATTACCAGATCAAGGAAATCGGCACGTTCGCGACTTTCGCTTTCTGCAGTTTTTTGACCCGTAAGATCGTTAACATAGCCGATAACCGTGTCTACGTCTCCCCGGCTATCAAAAACCGGCAGGAAGCTATAGGACAGGAACATTTCTTTCCTTTTACGGGCAGACTTATAGGTTATTTCACTGCGAACTACCTCTTTCGAAAGAAAACACTTCTTAAGTTGGTCAGCAATGCCGGCATTTTTCATTTCATCGATTTCAAAGAAATTAATTTCTGACAACGGCTCTTCTGTTGACAATCCCATTATTTTCCTCATGGCGTCGTTAACCTCAAAAAGCTTTCCGCTCTGCCCAATCAGCGAAACCCCGGCGGGTAAGTTCATAACCAGTTTAAAGTATTTTTGCTCACTCAGTTTTATCGAATGCTCAACATCATTTAACTGGTTTAAATCCCAGGTAATATTAACAACATGCTTCGAATGGTTTAGCTCATCCGTTATCAAATAACTGGTGGTATCAACATCAACAATACTTCCATCCTTGCGAACCATCCGATACCGTGCGTTTACATATTCGGCACCGGAACGGAGTTTCTCTATTACATCAGTTACAATAGCCTGATCCTCATGATAAATAAATCCTTGAGGATCAACTGTTTTAAGATCAGACTGCGAATAACCCATCAAAGTTTCAATTGAGCGTGAAGTGAAAACAACCCGTCCGTCGAGGGTATGCACTGATACAAAAGCTTCGAGATTATTTGCTATTCCTGTAACTACTTTCTCTGCATCTGTAATTTCTTTATCAATATCTATGTCAGGAACATAGCATTCAAGAACATAACAAATTATACCCTGATCGTGATGATTTGCAGATTCAATACTTATTAATACGGTTTCGAGATAAACTTTAATTAAATCAATTCCCAGCAATAAGTTACCTCGAAAAGTGCTGATACCTCCGGCAGCTGCTTTTTGAATTGCATGAATGAAATTTTGATTCTGACCGACTGGATTCAAACCCGAACCTACCAACTTGCTTTTAGATGTCTTTATCAATAAAGCGAATGCGTCATTACAATCGATAATTATATTCTGGCTGTTAAAATAGAAATACGGCTTACCTGCACATGAAACCTTCATGGGCTGATTTACATCAGAGCCAGATTCCAATTTTGAATTTTCAATAACTTCAGTCATACAACCAATTTAGTTTGAACGTGTCAGAAAAGACAGTTAATTTACTACTGATTTAATCCATTTAAATTCCGGCATCACGCAATTGGATAATGAGTTGCAAGATGTTAGCAGAACTAAATAAATGAATAAAAATGCTAAACATATATCAACCAATTGTAAAGTTACAAAGAAAATAAAATTATAATGCATGCGGCATGATTTTTAACTTCTAAAACTAAAAAAATCATACTTTTGAGGCAAAAGTATGAAATAGCCATGAGGAAACTTTCTCTTCAACCGGGAATGATATTATGGTGAACCTTTAGCTCACGAACACCTTTAAAAATAAGCAAGCGTGAGTAATTCCATCTGACCTTTAAAAAACAAATAATAACGCATGAAAACTGTCATTTTTACTGACAATGCTCCCAAAGCAATTGGGCCATATAGTCAAGCTATCGAAATCAACGGAATGTTGTTTATATCCGGGCAAATACCCATTGATCCGGCTACTTCAAAAATTGTTGATGGCGGAATCAAAGAACAAACCGAACAGGTAATGAAAAACATCGGTGCTATACTTGCCGAAGCCGGATACACTTTTGATGATGTGGTTAAATCGACCTGCCTGCTGAGCGATATGGACAATTTTGCTGCTATGAACGAAGTGTATGGCAAATATTATCCGGAAAAAAGTCCGGCACGCGCCGCTTACTCCGTTGTAAAGCTTCCACTTGGAGCATTGATTGAAATTGAAACGATTGCTGCCAGGTAATTGATTGAATTTTAATAGTTTAATAATTTAACGATTGATTTGGGAGTTCCTGAATCGCAAATTTGTTATACTACCAATATGAAGAACAAGATTTTAATTCTATGCATTTTCCTGTCGTTTTCAGCAAAAATGTTGACAGCAGGTGAAGGAATGTGGCTACCTATGCTGCTTTCGCAACTTAACGAGAAAGAGATGCGTGATATGGGCATGCGGATCACGGCTGAGGACATTTACTCGATAAACAATTCGAGTCTCAAAGATGCAATTGTACTCTTCGGTGGTGGCTGCACCGGCGAACTGGTTTCGGATAAAGGACTGCTCCTTACAAATCACCATTGTGGTTATGGGAATATACAGCGTCATAGTTCACTGGAAAAGGATTATTTAACCAATGGTTTCTGGGCACAGCGGTTTGAGGAAGAGTTGCCCAATCCGGGATTATCGGTTACTTTCCTTGTCAGGATGGAAGATGTTACTCAGCAATCGTTAAAAGGAGTTGATGATAAAATGAACCAGATCGTTCGTGATTCTATAATCCGGTCGAATATTAAAACACTTGTAAAAGATGCAGTTAAAGGAACGCATTATGCAGCCCAGGTTAAACCTTTTTATGCCGGAAATCAATACTATCTGTTTGTAACCGAAACATTTACTGATGTGAGGCTTGTTGGCGCCCCGCCATCAAATATCGGCAAATTCGGCGGCGATACCGACAACTGGATGTGGCCAAGGCATACAGGTGATTTCTCCATGTTCAGGATTTATGCCAATAAAGACAATAAACCTGCTGATTACTCCAAGGACAATGTTCCTTACAAACCGGCCAAACATCTTACCATTTCGCTGAAAGGAATTAAAGAAGGTGATTTTACTTTTGTTTATGGGTTCCCCGGAACCACGCAGGAGTACCTTCCCTCCTATGCTGTGGATATGACAGCGATGCAAAAGAATCCTATTGCAATCGGTCTCAGGCAGCAACGCCTCGATATTATCGACAAGGCAATGGAAAGTGACCGGCTTATCCGCATTCAGTATTCAGCTAAGGCGGCAGGTATTGCAAATTTCTGGAAAAAAATGATTGGAGAAAGCCGCGGCATTAAACGCCTGGACGGAATTGAAAAGAAACAGGAGTTTGAAAAGACTTTCCAGCAATGGGCTCAATCGGATGCCGCTAAAAATAATAAATACGGACAATTGTTGCCTGCTTTTGGTAATGTATACAGTGCCTTTGTGCCGGTTAACAATGCCTATACCTATTTAACTGAAGGTTTGCTGGGCATTGAGTTGATCCGGTTTGCACGCGGTTACGAAAACCTTGTAAAACAAAGCAAGGATAAATCAAAAACCGAGGCCGAAATTCAAAAACTTGTTGAGCAGGTAAAAGCATCCGCTGCAGGGTTCTACAAAAACTATAACGTTCAGGTTGACCAACAGCTTTTTGAGGCACTCATTAAAACATATATCAACTCATGCGAGTCGGCTATGCAGGTGCCGATTGTGAAAGCAACTGCCGCGAAATACAAAGGAGATACCGATGCCTGGGCAACAGATTTTTATAAAAAGACCATGTTTGCTGATTCAACTAAGCTCAACGCGTTCCTCAACAGTTTTAAATCAGGCGACGTAAAAAAGATTGAAAAAGATCCGGCGTATATTTTAGCTTCAGGCATTTACGATTATCTTCAAAACACATTCGCCCCTGTAGTAAACGCTTTTTACTCGACCAACGATAGCCTGCAGCGATTGTATATGGCAGCTCAAATGGAAATGCAGACCGATAAACGTTTTTATCCCGATGCTAATTCAACATTGCGCATTGCCTACGGAAATGTAAAAGGATATTCGCCTGCCGATGCTGTGAATTATAAATGGTTTACTACCCTGGATGGTATCATGCAGAAAGAAAACCCTGATATTTACGATTATGTGGTTGAACCCAAACTGAAGGAATTATACAACCTCCGCGATTACGGACGGTATGCTGATGCTGATCAGAGCATGCATGTTGCATTCATCGCTTCGAACCATACCACCGGCGGCAACAGCGGAAGCCCTGTGCTGAATGCTGATGGACAGCTGATTGGAATTAATTTCGACCGTTGCTGGGAAGGTACAATGAGCGATTTGATGTATGATCCCGATCAATGCCGCAATATTTCGATCGATATCCGTTACTGCCTGTTTATTATTGATAAAATGGCGGGAGCTAAACGGCTGTTAGATGAAATGACAATTGTTCAATAACAAAGATTTACAGAGCCCGGTTTCTCTACTCTAAAAAAGAGCACAAAAAATCAGCTGATTCTCTATATCCTGACGAAAACAGATAAAACTGAATATCTGTTTTCGTGCAGGATAACTATGCGTTTGAAAACTTTTCAAAATCTCCATAAACCCAAATTCAGCACCAGAAAATGCTGAATTCAATTCTTCGCTGTGGCATAAAGTGTGTTTTTTGCCAAAATCAAATCTATTCTCATATAAGCCTTCGCTTCATATCTAGTATTTTTATTTATTTGTAGCTGAAAAACTACAGAAAATAAGGCTATATCTCTACAGACAAGGCTATAGATATAGTTTTATTTTGTGGAGCACAAAAGCATTGTGGAATAAGAATACTTATTCCGGTGAACCAGATTTAATTAGTGACGGTTTGCAGCAAATGCCCGGAAATTTCAGGCAGTTGGAGATTATTTGCTCGTTTGAAAATAGTTCACAGACGCTTAAAGGTATATTTTTAAAAAAACCTGATCTTGCTATAATCAATAATAAAATGTCGGGATTGAGCAGTCACGAAGTATCAAAAGGGATTCGAAAAGAGACGCAGTGACCAGAATAATCCTACTCACTTTTTAGTCGTCCGATTATTACAGGCAAATTGCCATGCAATACGGTGCCGATTATTTCTTTTCGAAAGCAGATGAATTTGAGAAGATTTCGGCTCTAATAGCTGAATGGCCCGAAAATAATACCACAACCTGAAACAAGAATCATAAAGAATATCTGAACAGAATAATATCTAAACAATAAAAAAAAT
>CAZOXJ010000083.1:8479-16073 GCA_964583325.1 uncultured Lentimicrobiaceae bacterium | reverse complement strand
CAAAGCAAATAACCATATTTATTACCGGCACCTGTATTCCTGATCCGGGCGAAGCTGTTAATTTATATTAATAGGATATAAAATATTGTGCTAGTGTGTAGCTAACCCGGATTAAAAATAAAAACCATGATTTTTAAAAACAGTGTGTAAAACTGTGTGTATCTAAAAAGAAAAACGCTGTAAGTGTTTAATTTACAGCGTTTTAAATTATTTTAAATGTGACCCCGTCAGGATTCAAACCTGAAACCCCCACATCCGTAGTGTGGTACTCTATTCAGTTGAGCTACGGGGCCGTTAGGAGGGTGCAAATATACAACTTTATTTAATTTGGCAATATCTATTGTACTATTTTTGCCAAAAAATTCGAAATTTAGTCTATGAATAACCACGATTTTGTGAATCAACTGCCGGATATGGCTAAAGAACTCCCGTTTGCAATCACTGTTTGCGATACTGAAGGAATTATTTTATATATGAATGACCGTTCTATCATCACTTTTCAAAAGTATGGCGGTGAGGCTATTATCGGTACCAGCCTGTTTTTGTATCATCCTGAACATGCTTCGGTAATTCTGCGCCGCTTGCTCGATACAGCTGACAAAAATGCATACACCATTGAAAAAAACGAAATAAAAAAGATGATTTACCAATCGCCCTGGTATAAAGAAGGCAAATTCGCCGGATTGATCGAACTCTCTATGGAGATACCATTTGAAATGGCGAATTTTGTAAGGGGGTAAAGAATTTGAGGGGAGACAAGGCGAGGGGAGACAAGGCGACATAGCGAACTTGAAACTTGAAACTTAAAACTCTTCAATCCCTTCAATCCATCTCATCCTCAAACTTCTGGCTTCGGCTCGACTTTTTATCAGAGAGAGCTTTTTTTGATGCTACTCGTCTGAGTTTTGAACTTCGCGTGGGTTTGGTTGCAATGCGTTCTTCTTCCGTTTCAAACGCTTTTTGCACCAGCATACTGAATTTTTCAGTTACTGCTTTACGGTTGGCAAGTTGCGTGCGTTCACGCCCCGAACTTATCCTGAAAACTCCATGTTTCGAAATCCGGGTATGAAGTTCCGACAGAAATACTTCTTTCTGTCCATCATCCAACACATTCGATTCCAATACGTTGAATATCAATATTACTTTGGTTGATACCTTATTTACATTCTGCCCACCGCTGCCGCTGCTGCGTGTAGCTTCGAAACGGCATTCGTTTAAAAGTAATTTTATGTCGGGGAGATGTGCCATATTAAAAAAGAGAGTCCTTGTGTGATTTGCTGAATGTATATCAGAATCCTGAACTGCAAAGGTCTGAAAATAAACCAACAAATACCAAAAACCCTCTTTTGAGAAAGTGCCTCAGCGATTATTCGGGAAAAGCGAACCCCCTTGGAATAATTCCGGCCTGAACAGAATCAATAAGCAATCCGTCATCCGCCTTTATTCTGAATACTTGTCCGTTTCCCATAAAATCCTTAGGATCGGAAGCATAGAGGTAACCGGTTTTGCTTTCGTAACCCAGCGAATAGAAATACCTTGGGTATAACTTTGCGGGACTAGCATTAGCCAAGGCAATATTGAAATGATAAATTGCATTATCGAACAGGAAATAAAGAACTGATTTCTGCTTGTTAATAACGAGTTTCTCAGGATGATCACCAGTTGACCCGAACTCATATGTGTATGTCACACTCAGTGATACAGGATCAATACGCATCAGTTTACCCGGAGTATCTCCTGCCTGCGGCCATCCTGCGAAACCATTTCCTTTGCACATCACCCAGATATTTCCGTTTCCATCGGCCACCATCCCCGAAGGAGCATCTCCTACTTTAATTACTTTCACCATCACATCAGAGGAATAATCGATAACATAAACAGTGCTGTCAATACTAAATCCACCTGAATTAGCCACATACACGTACTTTCCCGATTTAACCATGGCATCAGGACCAGTGCCGGCAGGTATAGTTTTGGTAACTGTATTTGTAGTAAGGTCGACAACGGCTATATGACCGATCCAGTCGGAAACATATGCCTTTTTATCGTCTACTATTAAAAACTGACCTGGATTTGTAAGATCTGTAATAGTACCTTCCGATTTAAAAGTAGCTAAATCAACCACTTCAACTGTGCCTGCATTGTTTACAACAATATATCCTTTTCCATTGTGGATGGTCATATTCTGGGCAATATTTCCTAATGGCCTGCCATTTATCATTTCGAAGATATCCTGCTTAACCAGGTTACTGTCAGGATCAAAATAGGTAACAGTGCCGGTCCCATTCTGAAAAGGCCCTTCGTTAACAACAAATATTCCGTTGCTGAATGCACCTTTAACTGTAGTATCATCGTCCTTATTACAAGCAGTAAATGAAAAAATTGCGGCTAATGCCAAAAGTAAGAGAGTTGATCTGTAAGTTTTCATTTTTAATTATTTAGTATACTATTGGGTGATTAAAAGACTGATTATGAAAGATCTGCCCGGTTCGGGATAATACAAAACCGATTGGTAGGTTGTATTAAACAGGTTACGTAATTCAAGCTGCAACCGGTAACTTAATTTGCTTGTTTTGAATGTATTACCTCCATACAAATCTACAATTGAATAAGATGGCAATGATTTCTGATTATCGCTCTGTACATACCGTTTTCCTGTTAATGAATACGAAAACATAGCGTACCAGGTGTTTTTAGTGACATAAAATGTTTCCTGTACTTTATGCAACGGAATATAAATAAGCTGATTATCCAGATTTTCGATTTGGTCAGGAGTCGTTTCCTTATAAACAGAAGGCGAATAGTTGTAGCCGAAAAGAAAATATCCTTTGAAACCGGCATATTTCATATCCGATTTTGACGTAATCTCGACACCATGGCTTCTGACCTTCTGCACATTCTGAGGGGTCCATATCCCTGAACTTACCGGAACCCATTGAATAAAGTTATCAATCAGCAGGTTATAGTAATCAATACCTATTATTGATTGAACAAGCTCGCCACTTTTAAAGTTAAAATCCAGTCCGGCTTCCAGATTTAAACTTTCTTCGGGTTTCAATGCAGGGTTTCCCCCGGGAACCCAGTACTTATCGTTCATGGTTGGCACCCGGAAGTTTTTAGAGAGTCCAAAACCGGCCGAAACTGTTTTAAAAACCGGAATTTCGGCACTAAACGACGGGCTGAAAGGAACCTTGTATCCTTTCGAAAAATCCTGGCGCAGGTTCAAAACACTTTTTAATCCCGTTTGCAAATGTGTGTATGCCAACGCTGCCCATACAGAACCTTCGGGCTGAAACTCAATACCCTCATAATAAGGCACATCAGCACGGATAATTTCAGCAGTTGTTCCACTCCCGATTGACAGACCTTTACCAAGCGACCGCTTATATTCCAATTCCAACAGAAGGGTATTTAAATGATAAAACGCATCGATCAGTGCATCGTCATTTGTGTAATGTTCTTTCTCATCAACAAAAGCCGACCTGATACTAAAAGACTGTTTTTCACCCGAATACGTCCATTGAAGGCTACTCCGGATTGCCTGGTCCCACTGCTGCTGCGTGCTTTGGGCCATGGTAAGGGTTGGAGGAATCTGCCTGTCAGTTGCCTGGTACCATATTCCCGCAGTAAGACGTTGCTTCTGATTAAGTAAATATTCGACCTGGTGAATGCTTGACGCCGATTTTACCAATGCATGTTCCAGTCGTTCCTGTTCGCCGGCTAATGTGGTGTACCAGAAATTATTCTTATTCCAATCGCCTGATAATGAACCGGTGTAAGCAAGGCGACTGTTTCCTGCACTTACTTTAACAGCTCCTCCAAGTTTTCCTGCACTTCCGCCGGAGAGCAAAACAGAAGCTTTCAACGGACTGGAGAACTTCATTGTATTAGAAAGATGCAGGCTCCCTCCTATCACCCCTGAACCAAGCAAGGCGCTTGCGCCGCCTGATTGCAGGGAAATTTCGCTGAAATCAAAAGTAGAAATCCGCGAGAGATCTGTCATTCCCATATTGGGTTGCTGCAGATTAATACCGTTCCAGAATACTCCTGACTGTGACGAGTTGGTTCCTCTCAGCGAAAGCGTAGCTATTCCTCCCGGACTATATGACCTGACTGTAACAGCGGATTGTTCAGCAAGCAGCGTAGCTATGCTGACACCCTGGCGGATTGAAAGGGTTGTACTGTCGATTTTTTCGATTTTCATTCCTGACGAAAACACAGATATTTTATCGGCCAGAATTTCCACTCCACCTAGAGTTTGAACCGAATCCAGCACCTGCGCCGGAAGTTTCAGCACGACCATAGAAAGAAGAAAGAAAAAGACTACCCGTTGGATCATAGAACTTTAAAAAAACGGGTAAATACGGAGCATTTCCTGCCATGGCAGAACCTGTCGCTGCTTTTAACCCGAAAGCATTGAACAATAACACAGCGGCAGGTCTTCTGACTTACTCCCCCTTTCCGGCGCCTTCCCATGACGTAAGAGTCAAAGTGGCATATAAGGATTGCCGGTGGGCAAAATTGGAGTTTACAGCAGCGGGACTGTCCGGGATTTACACCCGATTCCCTTTTAAGATGTACCCATTGCAAATGGGACACACACCGTTGATGCGGCAAAGGTAAAATAATAAAAAGTGATTTCGCAACAAAAAGATGCTAACAGCTATGTTTATAACTATCCGAATCAGGTATGATCAGGCTCTGCAGGTGTGATAAATTGCTCAATACCAGGGTAAAACAATTTCGAACTGGCAATATTCTGAGGATAGGTAAAGTAATGCATAATTGCCTCAGCACCAAGGGATCCATCACTCATATAAAGTTGAACCTCTATCATGGCAATGTTGCGTTTCATTTCCTGAAGCGTGGCACGAAGCCTGAAAGGAGCCAGTTCCATTTTTACAGGTTTTAGCAGTTTTACCTCCATTTTTGAGGTAACTCCGGCTGTCTGTAATTTCACAAACACAAACCAACTGGCTATTTCATCCATCAATGTAGCCTGTATCCCACCATGTAAAACACCCACCCATCCCTGAAGATGATCTTCCGGTTCCCAATCGCAAACTACAGCATCACCTTCGACCCTGAAATTCATGCGCAAACCGAGTTTGTTTTCCGGCGAACATCCGAAGCAATTATACCCTTCGAGTTGAAAAAACGGATTTTTAATATGGATAGGCTCTGACATTATTTATGAACTTTATTTTAACAAAAATGAGGTTGATACTACAACCAGAACCTGCTTACTGCAAGCCAGAACTGATGCGCAAAAACCTCATTTTAAATTATATACTACTACTATTTTAATTGACCTTTAGTATAAACTGATGTTTTTAAAACCTTTCCATTGGCATCCAACTCCTGCCATTTTCCATCTTTCTCTCCGTTTACATAATTGCCCTGAAATTTTAACACGCCCTCTTCGGTATAGTCTTTCCACGGACCGTTTAAAACACCATTCACATTAATGCCTTCCGACTTCAATTTTCCGTTTTCGTAATATTCCTTAGTAAAGCCGTTTTCAATGTTATCCTTAAATTCCTGCTCACCGGAAAGTACATTACCGGCATAATATGATTTTTGGACACCTTGCAGTAATCCGTTTACATAATTGTACTCGGCAATAAGATCACCTTTAATAGTATAATACTTTGATGATCCGTGTTTAACATCATCCTTATAATCAGACTCTTCCTGTATTTTTCCGGCTGAGTTTTCATAATAAACCTTCTTCTTTCCGTTAATTTTACCATGCACGTAGTCAATTAACGAAGCCGGATTGGTTCCGTAAAAAAAACGCTTTGCCGTACCTTCGAGCAGGTTATTAACATAATAGGATTCGCTTACAAGGTATCCACGTTGATCGATATCGATAGCTATTCCATCGAGGAGACCTTTGTTGAAATGCTCAATCCTGATCAGTTTGCCGTCACCTGCATAACTGGTCCAACAACCGTCCTTCAGGTCGTCGACATAAGCACCTTTCAGTGTACCGGCAGCCGTTTTTTCTTCCCATGTACCTTGTTTCTTACCCGCAGCATCCGTTTGGTTAACAGTTGTTTGCGCAACTACTACTGCAATGGAAAAAGCCATTAACAAGCAAATAAATAGAATCTTTTTCATGACATTAAGAGTTTCTGATGAGTTTTATAATTTTTAGTTTTCTGATTTTCAACGATTTTCAACGAAAACCTGAAAAGTGGAGCAGAAGAAATGACTTATAATTTCCAGGTTCTAATTCTTCACAACTTCGGCATACAAATCAAAAGCATCGGCCCCGGTAATTTTTGCGGTGTAAAATTCGCCAATTTTCAGTTTGGTTGTATTTTTAATTAAAACTTCATTATCAACTTCCGGGGAATCAAATTCAGTACGTCCAATAAAATAATCACCTTCCTGACGGTCAATTAAAACACTGAAGGTCTTACCTGTTTTTAACTGGTTCAACTGCTGAGAAATTTCTTGTTGAATCTCCATAATTTCGGCAGCACGTTGCTGTTTAATTTCAGCAGGAACATCATCAGCCAGGTCAAAAGCATTGGTATCCTCTTCGTGCGAATAGGTAAAAACACCTACCCTGTCGAATTTTGTTTCTTGTACAAAGGTTTTAAGTTCTTCAAATTCTTCTTGTGTTTCGCCCGGATAACCAACTATGAATGCTGCTCGGACCGCTGCACCTGGTAATTGCTTCCGGAATTCATTCATTAGTTTTATAGTTCCATTTTTATCGACACCCCGCCGCATACTTTTAAGAATTCGGTCGCTGATATGCTGCAATGGAATATCAACATAATTGCAAACATCAGGGCGCGAAGACATTACATCAAGCAGCGCTTCAGGAAAAGTGGTGGGAAATAAATAATGAAGCCGGATCCAGGTAAAGAGCTTAAGTTCGGAAAGCAAAGTAACCAGTTCGGGTAACATCTGTTTTTTATACAGATCGATACCGTAATAAGTAAGATCCTGCGAGATAAGCAATAATTCTTTAACCCCCTGTGCTGCAAGCTTTTTTGCTTCATCAATAATATCTTCAACCGGTCGGGAAATATGTTTGCCTCGTATGCCGGGAATAGCACAGAACGAACAGCTGCGGTCGCAGCCTTCAGCAATTTTGAGGTAAGCATAATGATTGGGAGTGGTGAGGTAGCGTTCACCTAAAAGTTCTTTGCGGTAAGCGGCGCCCATTCGGGTAACAATTTCGGACATATCGCGGACACCAAAATACTCATCTACTTCAGGAATCTCTTTCTGCAACGGCTCTTTAAAACGCTCCGACAAGCAACCCATCACATATACCTGTTTGAGTTTCCCTTTCTTTTTCGCTTCAATAAATCCGAGTATCGTTTCGATTGATTCCTCTTTGGCATCGTTAATAAATCCGCAGGTGTTTATTATTACAGAATCCTCTCGGCCTGTTTCGCCATCGCGCAATACGCGGATATTATTCAGTTTCAACTGGCCCATCAACACTTCGGAATCAACTGTATTTTTTGCACAGCCGAGGGTTACAACCCGGATGGTATGGCGAGGGATTGACATTATTAGGTTTTAGGGGTTGGGTTTTAGGGTTTAGGGGCGGTCTGGTTTCGGGTTT
>CAZOXJ010000083.1:5224-8379 GCA_964583325.1 uncultured Lentimicrobiaceae bacterium | reverse complement strand
AGTTCAATGCCTGCGGCGTTCAAAAGTTCAGTGCCTGCGGTGTTCAATGCTTCGAGTTCAATTGGCTTTTGTATGAGTTTCTGGTTTTAAGATCGCCTTGTCGCCCCTTCAATCCCATCAATCCCATCAATCTCCTCAATCCAATCAATCCCATCAATCTACGAAAAGAGAGAATTAACAAATTCAGTCCTGTCAAAAACCTGCAGGTGTTCCATTTTTTCGCCCAGACCAATAAAACGGACAGGGATTTTAAACTGATCGGAAATTCCGATAACAACCCCGCCTTTTGCTGTGCCGTCGAGCTTAGTTAAAGCAAGGCTGGTAACTTCGGTTACTGCAGTAAATTGTTTGGCTTGTTCAATCGCATTTTGCCCGGTAGAAGCATCCAGAACCAGTAAAACTTCCTGGGGGGCATCAGGCAGAACTTTTTGCATCACTTTTTTGATTTTGCCAAGTTCATTCATCAGGTTCACCTTATTATGAAGGCGACCTGCCGTATCGATTATAACTACATCAAAATTACGGGTAACAGCAGATTTCAAAGTGTCATAAGCAACAGCTGCCGGATCGGAACCCATATCCTGCTTTACAATCGAAACCCCTGCCCTATCAGCCCAGATACCGAGCTGATCGATGGCTGCAGCACGGAAAGTATCAGCAGCGCCAAGCAAAACAGTTTTACCTGCGCTTTTAAAATGATAGGCAAGTTTACCTATTGTTGTGGTTTTGCCCACACCGTTAACACCTACAACCATTATCACATAAGGAGTATCGCGTTTCGGGAAATCAAAACCAACGAATTCTTTCGTATCGTTTTCGGTGAGCAAAGCAACTATTTCCTCTTTCAATAGGCCATTTAACTCGCTTGTTCCAAGGTATTTATCGCGCGAAACCCTTTCCTGTATACGCGAAATAATTTTAAGCGTAGTTTCGACACCAACATCCGAAGTAACCAGAATTTCTTCCAGGTCATCAAGTACATCGTCGTCAACGCGGGATTTCCCTGCAATGGCTTTGGTAAGGCGCGAAAAAACACTGGTTCGCGTTTTCTCGAGTCCTTTATCGAGTACTTCTTTTTTCTCTTTTGTGAAAAATGAAAATAATCCCATATTTATTAAGGGTTTAGGGGTTAGGGATTCGGGGTTCGGGTTTGAATGGTTTCGGTTTCAAGTTTCGGGTTGGGAGAGTTTGAAGAGTTTCGGGTTTGTAGAGTCTTGCGTTTGACGGCTTCCTTCTTAATTCACTCATCTTCAAATTTCCAAATCCTCAAATTTTAAATTCTCGCATCGTCGAATTACCTACGGTGAAATCGCTTCGCTAAGTTGTCACATTGTCGAATTGTCAAATTATCAAATTCCCACATTGTCTAATTCTCAAATCCCTACCTCATCAATCACGATTTACCGAAAACTGAAAAAGCTTTTCCCCGAAAGAAAAAGCTTTCCGTATGAAACAGAAATTCGTATTATTTTTTAGCCAGAAAATCTTTAATAAGATCGTTAGCTACGATTGTTTCTTTAAACTGGTATGCACCTGTTTTAGGTGAACGGGCCATACGGATAACTTTTGCATAATCCTTACCTGAAGTGGTACGAAGGGTTGCAACAACTTTCTTTGCCATGGTATATTATTATTTAATTTCGCGGTGAACAGTCACTTTCTTTAAAATCTTATTGTATTTCTTAAGCTCAAGACGCTCAGGTGTATTTTTCTTGTTCTTAACGCTTACGTAGCGCGATGTACCAGGCATTCCGCTGGTTTTATGCTCTGTGCACTCCAGAATTATCTGTACCCGTGCTTCTTTACTCTTCTTAGCCATTGGATATTCATTTTTATTACAGGGGTGCAAAAGTATAGATATTATCTGATATTTCCAACAAGCCTTCTAAATATATTTTTACAAATTTTGAATTAATAATTAATTAAGGTGTCATTAAATATGAGAATGGTTTAAGTTTGTATGAAAATTAGACTATTATGAGAAAATCTATATTAAAAGGTCTCGTACTTTTTGCATTCTTCACATTTTCAGCTTTAGCAGTTTTAGCGCAGGATTACAAGGCTTTGAAAACGGATGCAGGTTATTATTTTTACGATTCAGTTGCGAATGACATGATTGCAATCAGAATTGATTCAGTTGCCATTAGCGGTGCTGATATTTTGTATTTCAATTTTCCACAAATAAGACCAACCGAAAATTCGTTTTGTTATATTTCGGATGGTGCATCCTGGCTAGGTGATCCTGTAATTGAAAAACCCGGGGGGATTTTCCTTTTCAAATCAATCAACTCTCAAACTGGAATCCAAACCGATACGCTGGTTATAAAAACGCAAGCAACATTAAATGAGGAATGGAAATTTACCAGCTTCCCTTTCAGTACCGATCATATTGATGCACAGGTTACTGCACTCGTAAATATGACTTTTATAGGTCTTACCGATTCGGTTAAGATAATTACACTCACCCGGAAAGATGCTTCGGGATTGGTAGTACCCGATGCTATAAATGGAGAAGAAATCCGTTTAAGCAAGAATTATGGGTTGATCAAGCTTCCAAAATTTGATGATTTCAATGATTATACACGTTTTTACGAGATTACCGGCAAAACCAATCCCGAAACAGGCAATATTAATCCCGATTTAGGTTCGGTTTATGATTTTGAAGTTGGTGACGAAATTCATACCCATTACTTTTCAAACTGGTATAATTATGAGACTTCCACTGAGATATGGACAATAAAAAGGGTGACAGGCAAAAGCATTTCACCAACTAATGACTGGAGAGCTTATAAATATGATATATGTTATCTGAAAACCATTAAAACATCACCTGATTGGATTCCTGAAAATGAAACCAGGCATCAGACAATAATGGATACTATCTTTTTAAATTCCGGCTTTGCAGAAGAATTTTCTAAACAACCTAGTCAAACTTTTATTGACCCGGCCAGCAATTGGATGTTAAGTACGACAGCCGTTTTAAAACTTCAGCGAACAGCCAAATTTTTAAATTATAATTACCCGTTTTCCCAAAATTATCCTCCCGACAGTTGTTGGAACATGATTCTGGTTGACGGAGCATGTGATCCATATTATATTAAAGGTCTGGGAGGTCCATATTATGATTGTCCTGGAAATCTTTTCTGGTATTACTT
>CAZOXJ010000083.1:0-5124 GCA_964583325.1 uncultured Lentimicrobiaceae bacterium | reverse complement strand
TTTTACTTTCCTTTTTTCTGCAAAGCTTTCTCAATCACTGAGTAAAGTTCAATTTTACGTATCGGTTTCGGGAGGTAGTCATCGGCACCTGCGTGCATAATACGCTCACGTTCATCGCTCATTGCATAAGCGGTCTGTACAATTACTTTTGTTTCTATACCACGTTTACGGATTTCTTTAAGGCAGTCGAATCCATTTTTATAAGGCATATTTATATCGAGCAAAATAAGGTCGGGCACGCGCATTTCGAGGTGTTCCATAAGCTGATTCCCATCATTTAAATGAACCAATTCCGCGTTTGTAGATTTTAAAAGCTGATTGACATATAAATAGGAATAGAGATCATCCTCAGCAATATAAATCAGCTTATCGGATAAATCAAGATTTTGCTGTCCGAGAACCGATTTATCGGTCTTGGCAGAGGATTTCACATAAGGAATCACAAAGCTGAATGTAGCGCCCTCGCCCGGATCGGATTCAACTTTAATACTTCCGTTGAGCAATTCGATAATCCCTTTCGAAATACTAAGTCCGAGGCCGGTCCCTTTGTGTGAACCATCTTCGGTTGCCTGCCTGAAACGTTCGAAAATCTGGTCGAATTTATCAGCCGGTATTCCAATTCCGCTGTCCTTTACATAGAATTGCAGCATGGGATTTTCGCTGTCATTTAAAATATGATACCCAAATTCTATTGAACCGTTGTCAGTAAACTTAATCGCATTGTTAATGAGGTTAATAAGTACCTGTTGCAACCGGTTTGCATCCGTTACCGTTTGTACGCCGGCAAATTTATCCTGCAACTTTAATTCGAGATTCAATCCGGGCTTGGCCTTCAGAAGGTCGGAATTGATGAATGCATAGTAACAATTGCGGCAAATCTCATTGAGGTTACACTCGCTCATAAAAACCTTCAGCTGATTGGCTTCGAGTTTCGAGATATCAATTATATCGTTGATCAGTTGCATAAGCTGATTGCTTGAATTGGCAATGATTACAGAAAACCTGTCTCTTTCTTCTTCAGTAATATCCTTATCCGATAAGAGTTCAGAATAACCCAGAATGGAGTTCATTGGAGTCCTGATTTCATGACTCATATTTGCCAGAAAAGCCGATTTCAAATTATCACTCTCTTCAGCTTTTTCTTTCTCTTTAATCAGATTGATCTCCATACGTTTTTCGTTGTTCACATCAATAATTGAGGTACGGATTACCGGAACAAGCTCAGTTCCCAGATTTGGATCCTGAACGCTGATAAGCCTTGCATAAAAAGACTGACCTTTGCTGCGCAACATTTTAATATCGCAGCTTTGCGGCATTTTCTGCTTTAAAGTCTGACGCAGGTGAAAATAAAAAGTATCCTGGTATTCGGATTGGATATACCTGGTAATTGATTGTTTTTTCAACTGGCTGTAGTCGCATTCGAGCAAAGCACATCCGGTGGCATTTACCTCAATTACCGTATAATCTTTATTGATGAGGAAATATCCGATGGGGGCTGTATTAAAAAGGTCGGCATAACGGTTTTTTATCAGTTCAAGTTCATCCTGAGCTTTATGCAATTCCTCATTCTGATGTTCAAGTTCAATCTGGTAGATATTAAGCTCTTCTACAAGTGATTCAAGGTCTTTTGTATAATGCGACTGATCCTTAATACCTCTTTCTTGTAATAATTGTTCAGCTTTTAAACGCAATATTGCATTGTTTTTCGATCCCTCATCCATAGTGCAAAAGGATTAGTTATTAATGTTCTTTTTGTGAGAAATATCCTCGAAAGTAGCATAAACCTGGTAGGGCTTTGTTTCGTTATCACGGAATAAAGGATGGGCATTGATGCTGATCCAGGATTGTTGCCCAACGGAAGGTTTACTAACTCCCATAATAACATTTTCCTGCACTCTGCCTGTTTGTAACGCCACCTTTGCCGGATGTGTATTTTCCTGAAAATCAGAGCCATCTTCGTGAACAGCTTTCCATTCCGGGTCTATCGGTTCAATACCCTTCATCTGGTTGAGGCTTAGTCCTAAAATCTTTTCAGCGGCAGGATTTGCATTCACAATTTTCCCTTCAGCATTATAAAAAACCACGCCTAAAACCAAGGTATTAAAAAGGAATTCGTATTTCTGATCAGCTTCGCGGATCGCTTTTTGAGCAATTAATTGTTCGTCATGCTTTTCCTTTAAAAGTTGTTTTTCTGATGTAATATTCATTACCACACCCGAAAGAATCAATGGCTTGCCTCTGGCATCGCGTTTTATAATTCCACCTTTATCCTTGTACCATAAATAGTCGCCGTTTTTGGCCCTTATTCTGTAATCGGCTTCGTAAATTTCGGATTTACCCGAAATATGATCATTCATTGCTTTCGTCTTGAAGGCATAATCATCAGGATGAATAAGCTTTGTCCAGTCATCGTATGTGGGTCCGATTTCACCTTGTTCGTAACCCAGCATGGTGCTTTTTTCTTCGCCGGTTGTAACGGTATTGGAATTGAAATTCCATTCCCACCACGATATCCCGCCAACTTCCATTGCCATGCGCAAACGCGTTGATAATTCGAGTACATTATGTTCCGATCGCCTGAGACTGGTGGTATCAACAAAAGTTATAATAATTCCTTCCACTGCATTTTCGGCTGTACGATAAGGAATAATACGCATCATAAACCAATTCCTGTGCTTATTCTGTACTTCAATATTTATAGGTTTCAGGGTTTCGATTACCGAATTAATATCAACAAGAAAATTCTTGTGCAGGTGCTCAAAGGAAAAGTGGCTGATCGGGCGCCCGGTATCAGAGTTGAGCACATTGGTTAGGTCTGAGGCTACCTTGTTTACTTTTCGGATGGTAAGATCTCTGCCGAGGAATAAAGTACCTATGTTAGTATTTTTCAGCAGGTTGTCCATATCAGAATTTGCTTCAGTAAGCTCTTCAATTTTTTTAAGGTGCTCGGAGTTTACGGTATAAAGCTCTTCATTTACTGATTGAAGTTCCTCGTTGGTACTTTGCAATTCCTCGTTTGATGCTATCAGTTCCTCGTTTGACGATTGCAGTTCTTCATTGGAAGTTTCCAGTTCTTCAACGGCTGCCTGCAGATTTTCACTTTTGTATTGCAGGTCGCGCTCGAGCTCTTCGATGCGCTCCTGATATTGCATATTTACGTCAATCTTCTTCAGCGAACGTATAGGCAGCGATTTACTTTTACGTTCCTTTTCGATAAACGAAACAATGTAGAATGTTTCACCTGTTTTTTTATCGGTTATTTTACGGCCCGAAATGGTAAGAAGCTGGTCAGTAATATCAGGAACCTCAATTTTTTCAAGAACAACTTCCTGTTTGCTTTTCTCAGCCCTTCGCAGCAAACTGCTTACCAGTATCCCTAACTCTTTAGGTAGGAGCTTAACCAGGTTGAGACTGACCTGTCCGATAGGAAGTGAAACAAATTTATTAACATGGTGTATGGTATGAACCATATCAAGATTTTCGTCAACTATTACAGAAGGAGGTGCATAATCGCCCAACAGCTCGCTAAAAACACCTTCGAGGTTGTTAATTTTAATTCGTGGGCGTATATTAAAAGTATCTGTACTCCTAAGCTCAGATCTGAATTTCTGTACCGGGGTTATACCCAGATTATCAATTACATAAGGACGAAAACCAGGCACATGCCTGTAAATACGCGATTTATTATCAATTACTTTAAAACCTTCGGACATATTGCCCAAAGACTCGCTGCTTCCTAAAAACAAAAAACCATCAGCTACCAGCGAAAGATAAAACATTCCAATCACCTTTTGCTGAACCTGGTTATTCAAGTATATCAGAAGGTTACGGCACGATATGAGGTCAATTTTCGAGAAAGGCGGATCGTGCAGAATATTATGCCTGGCAAAAATCACCATGCTTCGTATAGCATCATTAACCTGATAACGCTCGCCTTTGTGTGTAAAAAAACGGCTAATTCTATCTGGCGAAATATCCGAAGCTATACTGTCAGGATAAAGACCGGTTCCGGCATATTCGAGCGAGTTGGAATCAATATCGGTGGCAAAAATTTTAACATCTTTATGAATAGAGTTTTTATACATGTATTCCTTTAAAAGCATTGCTATGGAGTATGCCTCTTCTCCGGTTGAGCACGCTGCAACCCATAGTCGCAAAGTTTCATTCTCGCCGGTTTGCTTAAAAAGATCAGGAAAGACCTCATCAAATAATTTATTAAAATATTCCTCATCCCTGAAGAAGCGGGTAACACCGATAAGTAATTCGTTGAAGAGAAAGCTGATCTCTTTGGGATTATCAGCTAAAAACCTGACGTAATCATCAATCTCGTCAAAGCGATTAATACTGATGCGTTTTTCGAGCCGGCGAATAATTGTATTTTCCTTATAGTTCGAAAAATCAACACCTTTATGATCGCGCAGGATAGCAATTACTTTCGAAAGCTGATTTTCATCCTTATTTATCTGATGTTCGATTTGTGCGGTTTTACGAATAAGAGGATGTTTAACATAATTAACCAGTTCATCAGCTAATTTGGCAGGAGGCATAATGAGATCGACCATTCCGGTTGAAATAGAACTCCGCGGCATTCCGTCGAATTTGGCCGATTGGTCATCCTGCACCATTGCAATACCACCAAATTCCTTAATAGCCCTGATTCCAAGCGTACCGTCGCTGCCTGTTCCTGAAAGGATGATTCCAATCGCGTTCTTTTCCTGGTCTTTGGCAAGGGATCGGAAAAATATATCGATAGGAAGGTTTAACGAGCGCCCGGGCGACTGCTGGCTCAGAAGCAGTTTACCATGAAAAATGGTCATATTCATCCGTGGCGGAATGAGGTAAATATGGTTTTCTTCAACCATCATACCGTCTTCAACCCTATGGATAACCATTTTAGTATAACGGGCAAGTAATTCGTCCATCAAGCTTTTGTAGTCGGGCGATAAATGCTGAACTATAACAAAAGCAACGCCAGGGGTTGGTGGCATATTTTTAAAAAACTCCTGCAAAGCTTCGAGTCCTCCGGCCGAAGCGCCTATTCCAACTACCGGAAAATCAAGGGGCACAGTTTCCTGTATTTCAGATTGACGTCTCCCATCACCTGCCTGTATTGAATTTGGATCA
>CAZOXJ010000082.1:11557-16484 GCA_964583325.1 uncultured Lentimicrobiaceae bacterium | reverse complement strand
CCGCTCTTTATCTCCCTCAAATTCCTTACTTTTGCACAATATTTCTGCAAAAAAGCGCGTATTACTTCACCATGCAATTTGTTAATCCCTTATATCTTTTCGGTTTACTGGCTATAGCTATTCCTGTAATTATCCACCTGTTCAATTTCAGGCGGTTTCGCAAGGTTTACTTTACCAATGTGCGTTTTCTGCAGGAGCTTAAACAGCAAACTCAGAAGCAGTCGCAACTCCGTCATTTACTTATCCTGGCTATTCGCATCCTCGCCATAGCTGCGTTGGTGCTGGCTTTTGCACAACCTTACATTCCGTTTTCGGATAAACAATCGAAAATTGCTGCCCGGAATGCTGTAAGCGTTTTTGTCGATAATTCGTTCAGCATGGAAGCCGTTGGTACTAATGGTTCTCTCCTTGACGAATCGAAACAAAAAGCCCGTGAAATAGCATCTGCTTATAAATCAACGGATTTGTTTCAATTGCTGACTTGTGATTTCGAAGGTCGTCACCAGCGTTTTGTTACCCGCGACGAGTTTTTAACTATGCTTGAAGAAGTCAAAATTTCGCCTTCGGTTCGTTCGCTGTCCGAAATAGTTAGCCGGCAATACGACCTGCTCAGCAGCGAAACCACTGCCCGGCGGACTTCATACCTGGTTTCCGATTTTCAGAAATCATCATATAGTGCTATCGATTTCCAGCAGGATTCATCAGTAAGTACATATTTTGTTCCGCTTACATCTTCAGCTGTTGCCAATGTTTATATCGATTCCTGCTGGTTTTCGCAACCAACGCAGCAACCGGGTAAAACTTCGCTGTTAACTGCCCGGGTATGGAATAAATCGGAGAACGATCTTGAAAAAATCCCACTTAAACTTCTGATCAACGATCAGTCGAAATCAGTGGCAAGTATCGATATCAAAGCAGGAATGTCAACAACCGTCGAACTGCCATTTACAATCCATCAGGCTGGTCCGCAACATGGGGTTTTGCAGGTTACTGACTATCCGGTGACTTATGATGATAAGTTTTATTTTGCCTTTGATGTGCTTTCGGCTATTCATGTGCTCGCGATAAACGGTGGCAGCGAAAACCGTTTTTTAAATGCCCTCTATGCCCAGGATTCATCCGTGCAGCTGGTGAATATGAACGAAAAGTCCATCGATTACGGGCGTCTTCCACAGTTCGACCTTATCATTCTCAATGAGTTACCTTCGATTTCTACCGGGCTGGCAGAAGAAATCAAACGATACACCAGCAATGGAGGAACCATTCTTATGCTTCCGGCGGTAAATCCCGATCTGGTTTCGTACAATCAATTCCTGGCATCGCTAAATGCGCCATCCTACCAGGCCTTAGACACTGTAAATACACGCGTGGTAAAACTAAGCGAGGAGAGTTACCTGTTCCGCGATGTTTTCGAACGACAGCAAGGCAAGCAGGTGGTAGCCACTAATACCGATCTTCCGGCTGTAAATAAGCATTTCCCGATTTCATTTTCATCGTCAATGCTTACCGTTCCGCTTATGGGGATGCTCAACGGACGTGAGTTTCTTACAATTACCAACAGCGGCCAGGGGCAGGTACTTCAGTTTACAGTTCCTGTTGATCCGGCTTTCAGCAATTTTCCTCAGCAGGCTTTATTTGTGCCTGTATTATACAACATTGCGCTTATCAGCCATCCATCGCACAGCCTTTACAATTATATCGGTGATAATAAAATGATACGTGTCGGATCAGCTACTCTATCCGACGACAAAGTTTTTAAAATCAAGGCATTAAGCAACGATTTCGAAATGATTCCCCAGATCAGTAATGCAGGTAATATTGTTAATATTTTTGTAGGGAACCAGGTTCCTTTTGCCGGAAATTTTTCGTTGGAGAATGAAAAAAATATGATTACTTCGCTTGCTTTCAATTACAACCGTGGTGAGAGCGATCTGGAATGCAACAGTGCCGCCGACCTGCAGGAAATGCTTGACAAAGCTCGTACGGGAACTTTTACAGTTATGAAAACCGGTCAGAAACCACTCAATGAAGTGATAGCCCAAATCAGCAGCGGAACTCAGCTCTGGCGTTACTTTATATGGTTTGCACTACTCATGCTGCTGGCGGAAGTGTTGTTGATAAGATTCTTTAAAAAATGATCCCTAAGATTTTATAAATTACTTACTAAGAGTAAATTTGCACGGAAATAGCAGCATGTAAGTAATACAGCATAATAATTGATACATTAAATGGACGAGAACGACAAATTGGCAGATGGAACTTATGAAGAAGAAATCGCGGCAGATGATGTTTCTGCTGATGATTCCGGTATAATTTTATCCGGAGATTCTGATTCAGGAGGCAATGGCAGTTTGCATCAAACCACGTACCTGCCGGGTATGTACCAGAACTGGTTTCTCGATTACGCATCTTACGTTATTCTTGAACGGGCGGTTCCTGAAGTACTCGACGGGCTAAAACCTGTTCAGCGCCGTATCCTGCACAGTATGTGGGAGTTGGAGGACGGCCGTTACAACAAGGTTGCCAATGTTATTGGCAATACAATGAAATACCATCCGCATGGTGATGCATCTATTGGCGATGCAATGGTGCAGATGGGCCAAAAGGATCTGTTGATTGATACCCAGGGAAACTGGGGAAATATACTTACCGGCGACAGTTCAGCAGCTCCCCGTTACATCGAAGCACGGCTGTCGAAATTTGCCCTCGACGTTGCTTTTAATCCCAAAACTACCAAGTGGAAACTTTCGTACGACGGTCGTAACAAGGAACCGGTCAATCTGCCGATGAAATTTCCTGTATTGCTGGCAATGGGAGTCGAAGGAATTGCGGTAGGGCTTGCTTCAAAATTGCTGCCGCATAATTTCGTCGAGCTTATTGATGCTTCGATAGCGGTACTCAACGGAAAAGATTTTGTGTTGGTACCCGATTTTCCCACCGGCGGACTTGCAGATGTTACAAAATACAACGACGGATTACGGGGTGGTAAAATACGTATCCGTGCTCGTATCAGCCAGGTTGATAAAAAAACACTGGTAATAACTGAAATCCCCTGGGGAACTACCACCGGTGATTTGATCGATACCATTATCGCAGCAAGCGAAAAAGGGAAAATCAAGATTCGTAAAATCGATGACAATACTGCCCAGGATGTCGAAATACTTATTCATCTGCAGCCTGGCGTTTCGCCCGATCAAACCATCGACGCTTTATATGCTTTTACTGACTGTGAGCGGTCGGAATCACCGAATTCGTGCGTTATCCACAAAGGGCGTCCTTATTTTATAGGAGTAAAGGAAATATTGCAGATTTCGGTTCAACGTTCCATCGAACTGATAAAACTGGAATTAATGATCCGTCAGAACGAACTGATGGAATCGCTGCTTTTTGCTTCACTCGAACGGATATTTATCGAGAACCGGATATATCGCGATATCGAAGAATGTAAAACGTGGGAAGCTGTAATTCAGGCAATTGATAAAGGTCTTGAACCTTATAAACCGGAGTTTTATCGTGTCATTACTGAGGAAGATATTCTCCGTTTGACTGAAATCCGCATTAAGCGTATTTCGAAATTCAATGCTTATAAGGCTGACGAACATACCCGCAACCTCAACGAAGAACTGATGCAGGTAAAGCATAATCTCGAAAACCTGACGGATTACGTTATTGCTTTTTATGAAACTATAAGAAAAAAATATGCCCAGGGCCGCGAACGTAAAACGGAGCTGCGGAATTTTGAAAGTATCGAAGCTGCCGCTGTTGCCGCCGCCACTCAAAAACTTTATGTTAACCGTGTCGAAGGATTTGCTGGCTTCGGTTTGAAAAAAGATGAATTTGTCTGCGATTGTTCTGATATTGACGATATTATTGTTTTCCGCGAGGATGGAACTTTTTCTGTTACCCGTGTTGTTGAGAAAGCATTCGTTGGCAAAAACGTGATCCATATCGATGTTTTCAAGAAAAATGATAACCGAACGGTGTATCATGTCGCCTATCAGGATGGCCGGATGGGAGCGGTGTACGTTAAGAGGTTCGCGGTAGCCGGTGTGGTGCGCGATAAGGATTATGTACTTACCAAAGGCGCTCCGGGATCGAAAATTCTTTATTTCACAGCTAATCCAAACGGAGAATCGGAAATTATAAAAGTCAGCCTGAAACCAAAACCAAGGCTGAAGAAACTCAATTTCGAATTCGATTTTTCGGAACTGGCTATAAAAGGACGAAGTTCGCAGGGCAATGTACTCACAAAAAATCCGGTAAGGAAAATAGTGCAGGGCGAACGCGGTTTTTCAACACTTGGCGCACGCGATATGTGGTACGACGACACTGTTATGCGCCTCAATACCGATCAGCGGGGATTGCACCTGGGAGCTTTTAAAGAAGATGATAGAATCCTTACGCTCACACGCTCAGGGTTTTATAAGCTGATGAGTTTCGATCTGTCGAACCATTTTGAAGAAGATATGGTGCTTATCGAGAAATTCAATCCATCGAAAGCCCTTACCGTTATTTATTACAGCGAACCCAAAAAAGCATATTTCGTCAAACGTTTTATTCCTGAGTTTTCGGATAAAAAAGTCAGCATGTTCCCCGAAGAGGATGGAAATAAATTTGTAGCAGCAGTTGCCGATAAACGACCACAGATAAAGGTGGAATTTGACAACAAAGATGCCCGCAAACCTGTTGATCCTGAAGAAATTATCCTCGATGAATTCGTTGAAGTGATGGGTTTAAAAGCGAAAGGTAAAAAACTCAGCAATCATCCTGTAAGCCTGATTACCTGGCTTGAGCCTATTCCGGTGGAAGAAGAGGAAGAAGCTGAACCTGAAGAAGAATTTAGCCAGGACGATGAATCTGAATTACCGGACGAATCAGAAACATCTGAAGATTCGGAAACTATTGAAGAATCAGAACCTTTGAATGA
>CAZOXJ010000082.1:9312-11457 GCA_964583325.1 uncultured Lentimicrobiaceae bacterium | reverse complement strand
GATGACGATGATGCAGGAAGAGGAATTCAGATGACGCTTTTTTAAAAACATAAAAGAAAAATTACAATTATGATTGACGATAAAATTCTTGAAATTACCAATGATGTTCATTGGGTTGGAGTGCTCGACCGCGAACTGGTTACTTTTGATGTTGTAATGCATACACCTTATGGCACCACTTACAACTCATATTTTATTAATGCAGATAAAAAAGTGCTTGTCGAAACGGTAAAGGACAAGTATTTCCCGGTTTTCCTCGAAAAATTAAAACAACTGGTCGATCCTGCCGAATTGGATTATATTGTTGTAAATCATACCGAGCCCGATCATTCAGGAAGCTTGCATCGTTTGCTCGAAGTAGCTCCCAACGCCACAGTTGTTGGAAGCGGAAACGCAATCCGCTACCTGAAAGACATGTTGGGCCGCGATTTTAAACATCTGCAGGTGCGTGATGGCGATGTACTCGATCTCGGTAATAAAAAGATTAAAATTGTAGGAGCGCCAAACCTTCACTGGCCCGATTCAATATACTCGTTCCTCGAAGAAGACGGACTGCTTTTTACATGCGATTCCTTCGGTGCTCACTATTGTGATTCGCGTATGTTCGACGATAGAGTCGGAAACTGGGACGATGCTTTCAGGTATTATTTCGATGTAATTCTAAAGCCTTTCAGCAAATTTATGCTCAGGGCAATCGATAAAATCAGGCCATTACCGATTAAGGCCGTGTGTCCGGGTCATGGCCCGATACTACGCAGCAACTGGAAAAAATATGTCGATCTGAGCGAGAAATATGCCAAAGAAGCACTTTCACTTGGCGAAAAACCTATGGTTTTTATTCCTTATGTTTCGGCTTATCACAATACTTCTACTTTGGCCGAAGCCATTGCTAAAGGAGTAAGCATGGTTCCCGGCGTACATGTGGAGGTTCATGATATCGAAAATATGTCGCTCGAGCATATGGAATATTATATGTCGAACTGTACGGGTGTAATGATTGGGTCACCAACCATCAACCAGAATATACTTATGCCTGTTTATCAGCTTTTTGCGGCCATTAATCCATTGCGCGACAAGGGAAAATTAGCTTCATCATTTGGCTCTTACGGATGGAGTGGCGAAGCAGCGAAAATGCTCGAATCCAATATGTCGAATCTAAAGCTTAAATATTTCGGAGAAGGTTTATATATCAAATTTACCCCTCACGAAGAAGGCATTAATAAAGGAATTGAATACGGCAGAGCTTTTGCAGAACAGATGATGCAGGATCTTTCTGCTGAATAATTGTTGTAATCATACGTTTCTAAGATTACAGCGGATGCTCAGAAATTTCGGGTTTATTGGTATTTGTTTCATCCTGTTTTTTGCTGGATGCAGTGTTGAGCGCAACCTGGCCCGTAAATACGTGAAAAATCATACCGGCAGTGGAATAATGATTGTTCCCCTGTATGAAATTTACAAGGACAACCTTACTCTGAGCTACGATACATCCGTTCAGTATAGCCCGGAAGAGTTTGATTCAATAGCCTGGGCGCAAGCAGTTTTTGTTCCCTATATTTCTGATTCTTTGTTTCTTACCGGGTTTACAAATAGTCTGATCGGGGAGCTAAGCAAAATAGGGTATGATGTTTACCTTGATGGAAGTTCCGATGTTTTCCTTTCCCTTCCCGATCCCAAATGGATTGTTCAGATTGCCCAACTTGAATTAAAAGAAGATCACCGCATCGATTATTACGAAATGTATTCCATAGAGGATGGGGAACCTTATTACGAAGGTTACAGGATAAACCAGGTAAACCTAAGCAGTTGGTTCGAAGTTAGTCGCGCAAACACAGGCAATAAGCAGGTTTTATACCTCGAAGGGTATATTCAGGATGATTTTAATATTGGTGTGGATCTGGATCTTATGGAATTCAGCGTAGGAATTATTGGCAACCGGGATTCACTCGAAGTTAATGATATTTATCAAATGGCTGATCAATCGGGGACAAAGCATGCACAATTGCTTTTCGATTATTTTATGAACGATTATATCCGCGAGCATCTCCCCTCTGGAGTAATAAACCGACAATATTTTCATTACAACCACAGCACAAAGTCGTTGAAACGTGGCTTGCCGGAGAGGTTTGATGTAGTTAATTAAAG
>CAZOXJ010000082.1:3353-9212 GCA_964583325.1 uncultured Lentimicrobiaceae bacterium | reverse complement strand
CTGATGGCCCTGCTACTATTGGTGTAATGGCTGCCGGTGAATACAATTTCGGAACTTCATCAGTTGAATTTATGACTGTTACCTCAGGTGAACTGCAAGTTATGCAACCGGGCGAAACAATCTTTAAAGTTTACAAGCCTTTCGATACTTTCAGGGTCGAAAAAGGAGTGACTTTTAAAGTGAAAGCAGAAACCGATACAACTTATCTCTGCCTTTACCGCTAAATTCCTCCTCTTGAGTATGGCGTTACTGATTGTTCGGCAAACGTGCCATCGAGGAATTTATAATATCCGGCTACAGCAATCATAGCTGCATTATCGGTAGTAAACTGAAATTCAGGGATATGTACTTTCCATCCTGCAGTTTGCTGCATGTCGGAAACCGCTTTGCGCAAGCCCGAATTGGCCGAAACGCCACCGGCGATTGCAATTTCAGTAATTCCGGTCTGCTGGCTTGCCAGTTTCAGTTTAGCCATCAAGGTTGTAATGATAGCCGATTGCATGGATGCGCATAAATCAGCCAGGTTGTTTTGAATAAACATGGCATCTTTTTTCAGATTATCCCTGAGAAAATACAGAAAGGATGTTTTTAACCCGCTGAAACTAAAATCGAGACCCGGAATATTGGTTTTTGCGAAAGCGAAAGCATCTGGGTTTCCTTCCCTGGCATACTTATCAATCAGCGGTCCGCCAGGGTATTCGAGTCCTAATATTTTAGCCGATTTATCGAAAGCTTCGCCTGCAGCATCGTCAATGGTTTGGCCTATTATTTCCATTTCATTGTACCCTTTTACTTTCACTATCTGAGTGTGCCCTCCCGAAACGGTAAGGCATAAAAAAGGAAACTCAGGCAATGTTTTTTCTTTGCCCGGCTGAGTAATAAAATGCGCAAGAATATGAGCTTTCAGATGGTTAACTTCAATGAGCGGAATATTTAGCCCGAGCGAAAACGATTTGGCAAAAGAAGTGCCTACCAGCAACGATCCCAACAATCCCGGCCCACGGGTAAACGCTATCGCATGGAGATCAGTTTTTCGTATATTTGCAAGCTTGAGAGCCTTGTCGATAACAGGTATAATATTTTGCTGATGTGCCCTGGATGCAAGTTCAGGCACAACTCCTCCGAAGTCTTTGTGCACCTGTTGGTTGGCAATAATGTTGGAGAGTACTACGTTGTTCATCAGCACTGCTGCTGAAGTATCGTCGCAGGATGATTCAATACCAAGGATATATGCAGGCATAAATTTAGCGGAATGTTATTGTCTGGCATTAGTACATAAATTTGCCCGGGCCAAACGGAAATTAGTATCACGATTTAAATTGCAAAAGTATCAAAAAACCAGTTAGCATATTACTCGGTATCGTTCTGTTCCTGTTGCTTTCGCCGCTGGCTGGTTTTATGTTGCTACGATCAGCCCCGGTTCAGACTATACTGGCTCACCATGTTGCAAAAATACTTTCCGAAGAGCTTCGGACAGAAGTGGTTATCGGCAATTTCAGACTTAACTGGTTTTTAGAGGCTGTAATTTCGGATATTAAAATAACAGACCTGCACAATAATGTGCTTTTGAAGTCAAATATAATCCGTGCCGATGTTAAAACTATCGATTTTAAAAATCACCGGCTGCATTTAAACGATATTTCACTGTCAGGCGCTGATATCAATCTCATCCAATATAAGAACGACAGTGCTTTGAACCTTCAGTTTATTATCGATCATTTTGCTACAACATCTGTAGATACAACTCCATCAATACCCTGGATGCTTGAATGTAATAATTTGAGAATCAAAGAATCACATTTTGCTTTTCGCGATGAGCGTTATATGAGCCCCGGCAAGGGAATCGATTTTTCGGATATGGATTTTTCAAATCTCAATCTTGAAGTTCGGAATATTTCCCTGCATGGAGATAGCGTTATTGCTGAATTCAGGCAATTTACCTGCCTTGAAAAAAGTGGTTTCTTACTTGACGATTTTTCGACCCAGGCTATCGTGTGTCCCAGGGGTATAAAGGCTGAAAAGTTGCGTATTACCACAGGTAAAAGCAGGCTGTCGCTCGATTTGAATTTTGAATTTAATTCATTCGAAGCGTTCGACTATTTTATTGACAGTGTTAAGATTACAGCCAATATTGAACCTTCGCAGCTTGATATGCGCGATATTGTTTCGTTTGCATCCGATGTATATGGAATGGAGAATATTATTGATTTCTCAGGAAAAGTGCGAGGAACTGTTTCGTCATTCTCCGCTAAGGATTTCCAGTTTTCTTTCGGCAATTACACTGAGTTTCAAGGTAATATTCAACTCAACGGCCTTCCGGATGTGGAAGAGACATTCGTGAACCTAAAAATTGATAAATTAATTACTAACATATCAGATATACAATCATTTACACTTCCATACTCTGATAGCGTAAACACTATTATTCTTCCCGCACAATTAGGCAGCCTTGGAAACGTCAAAGTAAACGGACGATTTACCGGTTTTTATAACGATTTTGTTTCGAAAGCTACATTTATAACCGATGTCGGGCAACTCACAACCGATCTGTTACTTATCAATAATAAAGCGACTCAAAATTATGAGTATGACGGAAAGATTCTGATTGAGTCATTTAATGCGGGTAAGGTTCTTGATATAAAGCAATTAGGGACGCTTAATCTTTATGCCGTCGTAAAAGGGCAGAATTTTTCCTTCGATAAGGCTAACCTTACATTGAAAGGCGAAATAACTGACCTTCAATACGATGGAAATACTTACGGATTAATTAATGTTGACGGTGAATTTAAGAGCAAAAAGTTTACCGGCGGAATATTTATTAACGACGAATTGCTGGGCCTCGATTTCTTTGGTTCTGTTGATATGGCAGGTGAATTACCAGCCTTCGATTTTCAGGCCGATATTCTTAATGCTAACCTGGCAAAACTTAATCTTATTTCAGGTGATTCCGTGGCTGTTCTGTCTACAAATACAGAATTTAAATTCCAGGGAAATACCCTCGATAATCTTATTGGAACTCTCAGGTTTAATAATACCAGTTTTGTGAAAGGTGATAAAACACTGAATATGAAAGAACTGTCAGTTGTAACATCTTCGCTTGGAAACAGCGGGAAACGAATGCAACTTAACAGTGATTTTGCTAATGCTGTGTTTACCGGGCAATACACTTTCGACGATATGGCCGATTATCTTACGATGGTTTTTACTGATTTTCTGCCATCGCTGGCAAAGGATGAAACTTCAGTTGAGCGAAAAAATATCGGGAGTTTCGACTATACGATTCATCTGTATAATACCGGTCTACTTACCGATATGTTTGCTCCATGGATTGATATTCATACCGGAACGGTAGTTTCCGGTTCGTTTAATCCCACTTTAAAACTGGTGAACCTGAACGCTCGTTCGCCTTTGATAGTAGTAAATGGATTTGCGCTGCGCAACTGGTCATTACTTGGAAATTCAGCTGATAAACGCCTCGATATACGCATGGAATGCAGCCAGATCGATGGTTCAGCCGATGCTTTGGCTGAGTCAGTATCAAAGAAAGTGGAACAATTTAAACTTTCAGCCAATATTTCCGATGATATAGTGCGTTTCGGATTGGGTTGGAATGATATCGAATCAGTGGATCACAATAAATCGGAAATTTCGGGGTCGCTTTCATTTAAGCAAAATCCGCGGCTCATTTTCTCCCTTGATAAAGCTGACATAATGATTAATGATACATTATGGACAGCCATTCCCGGTAATCAGCTTGTACTTGATTCATCCTACTTCGAAGCGAGAAATTTTGGCTTTATCAATAATAACCGCCAGATGGTAATCAATGGCATAGCATCGCACGATCCGCTCAATACTCTCACCTTGAACATGGAAGGATTTAATCTTTCGAACCTGGATGTTCTTACCGATGAAATCGGGATTGATTTCGATGGCTTTCTGAGCGGAAGTGTTAGTGTATCCGATGTTTATGAAATACCTAGATTAGTATCCGATATTACAGTCTCAAAGTTTGGATTCAACCACGAAAATCTTGGCGATGCTTCCATAAAAAGCGAATGGGATAGCCGGAACAGTTTGCTCGATATCGATATGCAGATTATTTATGTCGGAAATGTTTCAACGCATTACCCTATTAAAGTAAAAGGGAAGATATATCCCGAAAAGGAACATGACAACTTCGACCTGAATATTGCTGTCGATAATTTAAAAATCAAGACAGTAGAACCGTTTCTCGAAGGCGTTTTTTCCCGGATGAGGGGCTGGGCTTCGGGCACTATGACTCTTACCGGCGACTTTTCGGACCCTGTGCTCAAAGGCAAACTTGATCTCATGCGAACCGAATTGCTGGTCGATTACCTCCGGACTTCCTATTCCTTTACCGGAAATTTTAATTTCGACAAGGATTTAATGTGGTTCAAGGATATTGTTATTCGCGATTCAACATTCGGAACCGGTGTCGTTTCAGGAAATATCCATCACAAAGCGTTTTCGGACTGGGCCCTGGATATAAATCTGAACGCAGAAAACCTTGCAGCTCTCAATACCCCATACAGCCCGGTGGAGATGTATTATGGCAGAGCTAAAGCAACCGGTACCATGTCACTCAAAGGTCCGGTCGATAACCTTGTATTGAAGGCTAATGTGAGATCGGACAGAGGAACCAGCGTGTTTATCCCGATCAGTTTTTCGCGCAGCATTTCCCAGAATAGTTTTATCCGGTATAAGGAAAATGAAGACAGCGAAAAGGCCAAAATTATAATTACCCCGGACGATCCTTCTGTGCTGTCGCTCCAGCTTGGTCTTGATGTTACACGCTATGCCGATATCGGGATCATTCTCCCTTACCAGATGGGAACTATTGATGTTCGTGGCAGCGGAATGATTAACATGGGAATAGATACACGCGGCGAATACACGATGTTTGGCCAGTATATTATGGACAATGGGAATTTTATGTTCAATTTTGAGAATATTCTGAAAAAGGATTTTGCAATTCAAAAAGGAGGTTTGATAACGTTTAACGGAAGTCCATACGATTCGGATATTAACCTGCAGGCGGTTTACAAAGTAAAAACATCACTGGCTGGCCTCAACGTTCAGCCCGAATATAAAGGTACCCGTGTTAATGTGGATTGTATAATCAACCTCTCCAACAATCTGTACAATCCTGATATCAGGTTTTCAATTGCATTACCCGATGCTAGCGAGGATATGAAACGACAGGTTTTTAGTTTAATCGATACAAGCAATGCCCTCGAAATGAACCAGCAGATGATTTCGTTGCTTGTTTTAAATACATTCAGTTCCTCCTCCGGAATATCTTCGTCAGGCGCATCGTTAGGTCTGTCGTCCTACGAAATTTTAAGTGCTCAACTCAGTAGTTTGCTTTCGAAAATATCGAAAGATTTTGATATAGGCGTAAACTACAGGCCCGGCGATCAGCTTACACCGCAGGAGCTTGAACTGGCACTTTCAACACAGTTATTCGATAACCGGGTTACAATTGATGGTGCCGTGGGGAATTCCTATAATTCGTCAAACCAAACAAATCAGTTTATTGGTGACGTGCTGGTTGAAGTAAAAATTACCGAAGATGGCAGGTTTAGGGTTAAAGGGTTTAACCGGACCAATAGTTCGCTCGAACTTACTAACGGATATTCTCCTTATACGCAGGGAGTTGGTGTTTTATTCCGTAAAGAATTCAACAGGTTCAGCGATCTGTTTAAAAGTAAGAAAACTAAACTTGCTGAGGCAGATTCCATTCCAGGGAAATAATCACTCTTTCATTTCTGTAAAATGAAGCTCAGGTATTAATCATAAATGCCTTCTGCGACTGTTTGCATTTTATTAATATTT
>CAZOXJ010000082.1:0-3253 GCA_964583325.1 uncultured Lentimicrobiaceae bacterium | reverse complement strand
CCATTCAACAAAATGCTTACCTTAGCAGGGTGAACTCTCAACAGAATTTTTCGGTATATAAATCATCAGCCGGTTCGGGCAAAACCTATACGCTGGTGCGCGAATATATTACCCTGGCTCTGCAGTCGCCCAGTTATTTCAGGCACATATTGGCAATCACTTTTACCAATAAAGCTGCCAACGAAATGAAGCAGCGTATTGTTCAGGGACTTATTCAACTCTCTGATCCGGTGAAATTTGCCGATGGTCCGGTGGTAAAATTTATGATGAAGGACCTGTCAAAAGCCACAGGTCTTACCAACGAAGAAGTAACCAAACGGGCTCAGGCCGCATTGACCAGGATTTTACATGAGTACGACGATTTCTCGGTTCGGACTATAGATAGTTTTGTATCGCGGATCATTCGCACTTTTGCCCACGACCTTCATCTGCCTGTTGATTTCGAGATAGAAATGGATCGCGACCTGATGCTCGACGAAGCTGTTGATCAGCTTATCAGCAAAGCTGGCATAGATCAGGATCTGACTAAAGTACTCATCGATTTTACAGAAACTAAAGCCGAGGATGAGAAGAGTTTTCACATAGAATCAGATATCAAAAAAACTGCCGGATTTCTTTTCTCGGAAGGAAACTATCATTTTATCAATAAGTTACACGAAGTTTCTCCGGCCCGATTACTCGAAATCGCCCGTGATATCCGCAAATTGCGTAAAGGATTTGAAGCTGGCATTACTGCGCCGGCTCAAAAAGCAAAGAAACTGATTCAGGACAATGGTATCGATAATGCTTCTTTTTACCAGGGACGAAACGGTATCGGGGCATATTTCTTTAAACTTGCAAATGGTGAAATCAGCAGTCCGAATAGTTATGTAAGAACAACCATTGACGACAATAAATGGATTGCCGGTAAAGCAACAGTGTTACAAATGTCGGCTATCAGTTCAGTTACCGATATGTTAACTTCATATTTTCAGGAGTGCAGCTCGCTGATTGAGAAAGGAATGACCCGGTACAAATTGCTGGGAATGATTGAGCAGAATATTTTTCAGGTGGGTGTGCTTAACGCGATGGAGCAGGAAATTGACACCATTCGCCGCGAGAAAAAGATCCTTCATATTTCGGAATTCAATAAGCGCATTACGGATATTATTCTGAAAGAGCCTGTCCCGTTTATTTACGAGCGTACCGGCGAAAAATACTTCAATTACCTGATCGATGAATTTCAGGATACATCGGAACTGCAATGGAAAAATCTCTTGCCTTTAATCGGCGATTCGCTGGCGTACGGGCGTTATAACCTGGTGGTTGGCGATGGCAAGCAAGCTATTTATCGTTTCCGAAACGGACAAGTTGAGCAGTTTATGATGCTTCCGGCCCTGCCCGAAAACTATGAAAAAGAAGTTTTTGCCGATGCGGAGCAAGCATTGGGCGAGAACTACAGCCCTAAAATCCTGAAAAGTAATTTCCGCTCACAGCCCGAAATAATAAGTTTCAATAACGATTTCTTCCGATTTCTTTCACAACAGCTGAGCGCTGGTTTTCAGGCTATTTACACGGATCATGAACAGGAAACTTCGCCGGGAAAAAGCGGAGGGCTGGTTTCAGTGGAGTTTGTACCTTACGATTCAAAGGCTGATTTTGAAGAACTGAATATCACAAAAGTTTTTGATCTGGTTAACGATCTGAATAACAAAGGTTTTTCGAAAGCTGATATCGCCATACTAACCCGCTCAAACCGCGAAGGCAGTATTATTGCGCGCTACCTGATGTCGAAAGGAATAAGCGTTGTTTCGGCTGAGGCTTTGTTGCTGGCAGCTTCACCGAAGGTTAATTTTGTGGTTACGGTTCTGCAACATATAAACAATCCTCAAAACCTTGTTGCAGTTGCCGGTATTTTGAATGAACTTATTCATACCCATAAGGTTAAAAGTTCACTTATCCGCCATTTCCCAATGCAGAAAACACAGCACTTCTCGATTGAAAGTGTGTTGCGAGAAAATGGAATCGAATTCAATATCAGTGCTTTACGCGGATTACCATTGTATGATCTTTGTGAAGAGGTTATCCGGATTTTCGAACTCAATGCCGGTGATTATGATATTTATCTGCAGTTCTTCCTCGATTTTGTAAATAAGATTTCAGGCAGGCAGGGCACGCACCTGGCTGATTTACTCGATGCCTGGGACGAAAAGAAAGGCAAGCTTTCGGTGGTGGTTCCCGAAGGAATTGATGCCATACGGATTATGACTATCCACAAATCGAAGGGACTGGAATTTCCGGTTGTGATATGGCCAATGGCGACTGAAAAACATAAAACTACTTTCGATCAGCTTTGGGTTGATCTGGATGAAGAGGTGATTCCCGGATTGCCTGTTGCGCTTCTGCAAACCGGCACCGGTATGGAGGAAGTCGGTTATGCGGATCAATACCAGAAAGAGCGCAACAGTTCGCTGCTGGATATGATTAACCTTATTTACGTAGCATTTACCCGACCGGCTGAGCGATTATATGTTATAACCCGCGAACCGGGAAATGGCGATGCCAATAACCTGCCCAACCTGTTGAAACAATATATTGATACGAATCCTGAAAACTGGAATCAGAATAACAGCGTTTTTAAAAAAGGAATAGAAGAGTACGAAGCAAAAAAGTCTGCGAAGTTGCCTGCAGGTAACTTGTTAAAAGAAGGTATGATTTCGTCGCCGTGGCAGGGACGTATCCGGATAGCCCGTCGCGCACCGGTTTACTGGAGTACCGATCCGGCTAAAAATAAACAAGCCTGGGGAACATTGATACATGATACTTTGGCTGCTATCAGGACAAAGGACGAAATTGCTTCTGTTATTGATCTTTATGCAGCGGCTAACCTGTTGAATGAAGAGGAAAAACTTTTGCTGCGTCAACGGGTTGAATCCACCATGAATCATGATTTATTGAAGGAATATTTCAGCGAAAATGTTGAAATAAAGCCCGAAGCTGGAATTCTGACTCCGGATGGAAGCGTTTATCGTCCTGACCGCGTTGTTTTTTATCAGGGAGAAACCATAATTATGGAATTTAAAACCGGAATGCCGGAGGAAAAGCACCGTAAACAACTTGATAATTATGGCGATCTGCTTGTGCAAATGGGCTATTCAGGGATAAGGAAACTACTGGTTTATATTGATGAAAGTGTAACGGTGGTGCCCCTTTGAAATCCCAAATTCCAAGCATCAAATTCCAAGATCCAAATCCCAAATCCCAAATTCCAAAT
>CAZOXJ010000081.1:0-16560 GCA_964583325.1 uncultured Lentimicrobiaceae bacterium | reverse complement strand
TGGAAAACCGCCGCACCGTATTCCTCAATGGTTTGTATTACACTTTAGGCAGGGCGCTCACTTATACTATACTGGGCTCAATAATTTTTTTTGGCGCAAGCAAATTTCATATCAGCCGCGCAGTGCAGGCTAATGGGGAGAAATGGATAGGTCCTCTGCTTATTGTAATCGGGATTTTTATGCTTGGCATAATAAAACTTCCGGGCTCATCAGGATCTATAATGCAGCGCTTTGCCGATAAGGTAAAACTGGGAAACGGATGGGGAGCGCTCTTGCTGGGAATGATTTTCGCACTGGCTTTCTGTCCATACAGCGGAGTGCTTTATTTCGGGATGCTGATGCCGTTGGTGCTTTCACAACCTGCCGGTCTTCTTTTGTTGCCTGATTTTGCCATAGCTACCGGCTTACCGGTTATTCTTTTGGCATATATTCTAGCATTCAGTCTAGGGGGAATAGGTAAGTTTTACAATAAGATTAAAATGTTTGAAGTCTGGTTCAGGCATATCGTAGCTGTATTGTTTATCCTTACAGGAATTTATTTCGTGTGGATTTATTTCGCATAAATTGAATTATCCGTTCCCTCACTACTTCAAACGGTTCAAGCAGAATTAACAATAATCAAATCCAAAGAGTTTATGAAAAATACATTAGGTTTTATCGGTGGCGGCAGAATTACAAAAATTATGCTGCAGGTTATTGCAAACAACAAAACAGAGTACAAGGCATTGGTTGTGTACGATACAAACAGCGAAGTTTTGGCTGCTCTTAAAAATCAGTTTCCAGCAATTACAGTAGCTGATTCCGCAGCGGAAGCAGCGAATCAGGACATGGTTTTTATTGCCTTGCATCCGCCGGTTATCATGGATGCGCTTGAGTTGGTGAAAGATCAGTTTAAAGCGGGTTCAATTGTAATTTCGCTTGCGCCAAAAATCAGTATTGAGAAAATTGCTTCAAAGCTTCCGAATGTTAAAAACATAGTCAGGCTTATTCCAAATGCCACTTCCATTGTAAACGAAGGCTACAACCCGGTTTATTTTGCCCCTGCCATGTCGGACTGGAAGAAACAAACCATGCTTACCATATTCCGCAGGATGGGTCATACGTTTGAAGTACCCGAACATAAACTGGAAAGCTATGCCATTATGTCGGCCATGTTACCCACATATTTCTGGTTTCAGTGGAAAGAACTGATTGAAATAGGTTGCCGGATAGGACTTACAGAAGACGAAAGCCGTAATTCAGTAAGAGATACTATGCTTGCTGCATTGCGGACCTATTTCTATTCGGACCTGACGCCTGATGAAGTGATTGATCTGATTCCGGTGAAACCAATCGGGGAAAATGAATCACAGATCAAAACGATTTATAACGATAAACTTCTTTCTCTTTATGAGAAGATAAAACCCTGATCGCGATAAAAAACTGTTCCCGGGAAAAACGATTGTATTCGCACAGGTATATTGCTTGCCAGCATGGTTTTCAATGATTCAGTGAGCGTATATCTGTCTGAATTAGCACGGCCAAAGGATTTTACCGGGATTAAAAGTCCGGAAACAGTTTGATAATCGACACGGCTTTTAACTACAGCCGCGGTCACCAGCTAACCTTCTTCGGATTTGAATTTATTTCATACCTCGGCTGGAAGAAAATGGAAAAAGGAATGCAGATAGGGAGAAAAATACCATACACTAACTAAAAAAACGCAGCCGTATTCCCAATTTAGTTCACTCTATTCCCAACTTAGTTTACTCTGTTCCCAATCTGTGTAGCTGTATTATACTTCAATATACCCCTTTAATTAATTACCACCTGCCTTGTAACAGTGATGGAGCCTTTAATTATTGAAACAAAATAAGTTCCCTTTGATAGATAAAACAGATCGAGCTTGTAAGGCAAACTACAATCAGTATCATATTGTAGTAATTTTCCATCCTGATTAGTAATATTAATTCCGTCAACAATAGTAACGGTTCTGGATTCTATTGTACAATACTTATTTGAAGTTGGATTTGGAAATATGTTATATTCCATAATTTCAGCAGAACCACCATCCTTTACACTGAGTTCGTCAGCTAAAGGACAGCTTAGTTTGCCAATAAAAAAATCAATAAATCCCCCTGTCGAATTGTAGGCCCCGGATATACCAATACTATTGGAACTAGTTCCGGTTACGATAATTGACTCATGACTATCAGTTATAACAGAGGTTATAATGCCTGGTAATTGCAATAAAATATTGCTTATACTTCCTTCAGAATTATGCGATGCAAGATATGAATTGAACCAGTTATCAGTAGGAGTTAAAATCCGCCCATCAATATTTACCTCAGTTAAATAAATATCACTTGACAAGTAATGACCATCAACCGATTCAACAAGTGACGTGCCTTTTGGAAATGAAGGCCCTGAATTATTCACCGACCATGATAATGAACCATCCGGATAAATACTACTAAAATAAGTTCTTGAATCATCAATTGTGTCAAGTGATGATTTTAGCTTTAATTCAGAAATATTTGCATATTTCCCGCTGATTAACAATCTGTTATCTAAGGATATATTTAAAGAGCCTAATACATCATTGTATATACTGGAGAACTTTTTTTGCCAAATGGTTTCTCCTGATGTATTAAGCTGTTGTATGATAAAATCGCCCTTACCTTCTGACTCAAGCACTTTCCCATTAATTGTCATAGCCGAACTATAATTTATTCCATAATAAATGAAGTTGTTCTTATCAATTGATATGAAAGTATTGTTTGAAACACCTTGATCCGCCCTTAACCATAATAAATTACCCTGAGGTTCAAATTTAGCAATATAAGTGGTTGAGCCTTTCAGATTTTCAGTTTCCTGGATTATACTTCCATTAGATTGTAAAGGCCCATTTATGATACCAGAGATATAAATACCACCTTTATGGTCAATATCCATATCAAAGAGGTTATCATGGTTAAAACTCCCAAAACTCTTAGCCCATAGCAGCAATCCGTCAGGACTGTATTTGATGACAAAAATATCATTATTGCCGGCACTTTTAAGAGTGATATTATCAATTGTTGCATCCCAGGCAAAAATTCCTGCTACTATAATATTACCCTCATAGTCAACTTTAATTTTTTTTGCATACTCAGTAATAATAAGGTTTTCAGAAAAATCTCCACCAACTTGTTTAGCCCAGCATAAGTTACCCGATTTATCAAATTTCGCAATTAAGGCATCCGTATCGCCATTTGATATCAGTTCCTTACCATCAAGATCAATTTCACCCTGGAAATACCCCGCAACGTAAACATTACCAGCTTTATCACAACAAGAACTGTATATTTCATCAGCATTCTTGCCGCCAAATGTTTTTATCCATTCCCATTTTTCAATTTGTGCATATGCACTACCGATGGATAAAAAAATAATGACTAAACTTAGTACACTCTGCCTTATCAATGAATACATTAGATTGTTTTTTAAAAATTAGTAATAGGCTCTAATTAGAGTTTTTTGTGGATTTTTTGATTTTCCCTATCCCAAGTTTTATTTCCGCATTATTGAGCAATAACACTGGAAGTTCACTCATTACCGGCTCATTAAATCCAACGTGTTGAACACTCTTATCAACGATTTGAGAGTTTTGATAAACTGTTGATTTCGTCTCCGGCTTCATGAAATCAACCGCATTTCCTAAATCAAATGTTTCCCATGGGAAGTCGGGATAAACGCGCATATATACTTTTAACAATTGAGTCCGTGATTGCTCTGATAATGGCCATTCTGAAAAATTGATTTGATTATTTGGTATTTTAGCTGGCGAATCGGAATTGCCTGATTCACAATTTTGTGCTTCAGCTGTAAAAATACTTCCATTTTCAGCAAGGAAACCATCCTGCAACAGGATTTCTTTGGCTTCGTATTTTATATTTGCACCACTTTCGATAGTTGCCGGTAATGCACGGCCACCAAGACAAATATTCCGTGCAATTACATCCGGATAAGTGCCGGAAGGTTTAGTGAAATTGATTAAATTTAGATCTATCTCTGCTTCGCAAAGATTATTCCCTAAATAATTGTTATACTCAAAAATCGCACCTCCAACATTATTGGCTGTGGGACTATCATAACCAGAAATACCAGTAACATTACCGGCATACGAAAAGGAAACCGAAGATCCATATTTTTCGTCAGGATTAGGACTATATGGGTTCTGGCTTTGCAGATTATCAAAGCGACAGTAATCCCAAGGTCCTACGCATTTTGCCTTGGTTATTAATACCGATCCAAATGAACCATCGGTACCATTCGCTAGAACATATTCTTGAATCGGGTATCCAAATCCAGAGATGAAGCTTTCTTCGTTTTCAATTGGCTCATTTAATTTATACATAGTAGCAGAAGTAACATTATTACCAGCCGGTCGGTCCTGAACAATATCTCGCACGACTTCTTCCCAATTACCAATTTCAGAACTTAAATAAGTAATCGAGAAAAGCACTGGACCATAATACATTGCCCCCCCGGACCCAGGCTCGCAATAACGATAATAGGTAGTTGAAACGTTATCCTGGAAAATAGTAACCGCTTTCCCAAAATCAGAAGTGCCCGACTCTCCAGGATCGAAACCAGGAGCTACAATTTTCTGTTCCAAACCCCAATCGTTTCCTGATACTAAGTTTCTGTTGAATATTTTCATATATCCCTGTCCACCCTTCGGAGCACCCACTACAAGCTTGTCATTATACAAATCGATTGAATAGCCGAATTTATCACCTGCATTATCACCATAAAGTTCCTTAACAATCCCCCAATTATCGACACCACCCTGATTACGGTAGAAAATTGTGACTTTACCTCTATCACTATTATAAAAGGGTGAACCAACAACAGCATAATCACCCCACATTGTTAAGGATTTTGGGCCATTGACAGGCTGACTTTTAAATTCAACTGTAACGCCTCCCCATCCTGAGTTTCCCCTGCTAAAGAAATAGGCTTTATCACTTCCAAGCACACTGGCATAATCGCCAGAAATGTCAACATAGCTTCCAAATTCAGAGTTATTATCAGAACTCAATAAAACCGATATTCTATCCCATTCTCCGTTATCAGACTTTGAATAAATATATGCCTGACCTTTAATATTAGAACTATTTGGTGAGCCAACAACAGCTGTTCTTCCATCAATAGCAACAGCACTTCCAAATTTCAGATCAGGATAAGTTCCTTCAACTATATCATATGGTGGTCCCTCAATTCCATATTGACCAATCTGCACATACGAAGGACTCCCTTGCACTTCATTACCATCGGAATCTTTCCCAGTTATTTTAATTAATCCATAACGGCTCCCCTCACCTGAATTTGCGTCAATTGCCACTGTAACAGATTGTTGATTCGCACAACATAATGAAACACCGGAAGTAATAGAAATATGAAGCCAGTTACTTTGATCAATATATTGTACTTCAGCATTCCAGTTAATAGGTGTTGAACTTGGATTGCTGATTATGATATCATGAACTTCTGCATCTCTATTTGCCTGAATGTAACAGGAGAGTGGATCAACAATTTTAAGTGATGGAATATTAGCGCTAACATTAATCTCTTTAATGATGTAATTATAATAACTTAACCTGCAGTTGTTCGAAGTATCTAAATCATCTACTGAATATTGATGTTCTTTGTTCCAGGTTTCAAGTTGCAATGTATACATCCCCTCATACTCAAACTTGTGAGTAAAATATTGAGCAAAATAATATACATCATAAGGAAATGTTATATTCTCAACAATATTCGTTTGAGGGCCTTTTAATGTCCACCTGATATTAGTAGGATTCCAGTCTTCTTCAGGCACACCGGGATCTCCAGTGGGCCATACTGATCCAAATAGAGAATACTCACTGTTCAAGCTAAGTAAATATGAATCGGAAGAGATATTGGCATCCACATATTTGGGAGCATTCACTACTTTTATCTGCTGACCAGCATAACCACTTGTAGCAAATCCATCTACGATAACATCGAGCATTATTTTATACTGTCCGGCCTGATTTGGTGTATATTCAAAAGCAGGTATCTGAGCGACGGATTGAAAAAGTTCTGCGTGATATGAATCTGGGTCACCAACTCTATATATTCCCCAGCTTCCATGATATGCACCACCGCTTGCACCTTCAGTAATTGTGGCGGTACATGAAATTTTTTCTTTTGGTTGTGGCGGAGTTTGCAGAGATGAAGTGCTCAAACTTATTACAAGATCATAGGGTTGTACGCGAATCCTTTTTGCTGTTCTAACTTCAATATCCTTACCCTGATCATCCTGTCCTGCAACTGTAACTTTTACAATATATTCTCCTAATTCATAGTAATTATGCGTAAAAGTATGATACGAATAATAATTCTCTAGGTACGTTTCAGTTATTCCATCGCCATAATCAATAGTAAACATTAAGGGTTCATTTTCTTTAAAATTATCAGTGCTTACCTCCAGGTCATGGACAAAATATGTGACTTCCCAGTCTTGAATTGATGCGTATGGATAAGAATCAGGATCAATATAAATCTGCTCTGTCATTAAAGCATTACCTGCGGCATTACTCACTGTAAGTTCGACAGTATACAATGTAAATTCGTTTAAGGGCACATCTATTGGATTTGCGTCATTGCTTATTAGAACTCCATCAAGTTTCCATATATAACTTCCAATAATACCCTCACAATCACTATATAAATCAACAAACACTGAACTGCTTTTACCTGTTGTTGCTTTGCGGGCATACCATATACCTTTAATATTTGGTGCCGTAATATTACTAACTGAAACAGGCTTGGTTATTGAGTATTGCGTACCATTATTTGTTACACTATGTGTGACAGCAAATACACCATAATTAGTGTAATTCTTTAGTGGATTCTTACTGGTTGATGTTGAATTATCGCCAAAGTTCCATGAATATGCTCCAGTTATAGATGATTTATCGTTGAATTGAATAGTAGTGGGGAAATAACCTGATTGCTCTGCCGTAAAATCCACTCCATTTGATCCGTAGATAAAACTATGGTATTTATCAATATGTTGTAACGAAGGAGGAGGATCCCATGTATCACCTTCACCTCGGATGGGGATTTCTGATGGCTTGTCCTGGATGAGGTTACCGGCTAAGTCTTCGCCCTCTATATCTAGCTTATACTGCCCTGGCGTGGCACCTGACATCGGTATTACAAACTCCCATTTGGTTTTATTTAGATCAGTTCCACAATTGATCTGTTGCGCCTGTCGGTTTTCAGGGGTTAGTTTAACCCATTTCATAGGTTCAGAAGTAGAAACTTCAACAATTATATAGTTTACTTTTCCAAATGCATCAGAATTGGGTAGTGGCTCAAGTTGTAAATCATCACCTGTCCATACCCATCCACGGTTGTAATTGGTTGTTGAGTTGCCACTCTCATATATTTTTACACGTGAAATATAGGGGCAGAAGTTGTCGATAATAATTTGTTTTATCTCAGAGTCTGTATTATTATTATTTGTAGAATTTTCATAATCTGCATCGAAAATAGCTACACTGATACTATATATGCCATCAGAATAATAGGATTCAATGTTACATGGTGCAGCCAAAGAATTATTGTTTGGCCAACTGGTTTGTGGTGCGTTTTTTTTATCTAAACGTGTAAGTAAATAGCGATCGGCAGGTCCAGTGTTAGGAGAGCTTGTTAGTATATACTTAAAAACACCAGCTTGAATTGTTCCGGAATAGAAGCAATTTCTGGTTCGAGTATTCTCAGGTGTAAATCTAAAATTAAAGCTATTTACCCAGTCGTCAACAGGAATTCCTGCAGAGTTTAGTATAAGATATGATAAACTAATAGGAGCCATACGACTTCCATTATCGCCAGGATCCTTGGCATCTGCGATAATATCAACCTTATCATATAACATAGTATAATCAACGTCATTAATTGTTACTACTTTATTATAAAGTGTCGTAGCTGTGTATAAATCAGCACCATTTTGCCTGAACTCAACATAATTTATTACAGGAGAGATATTATCAACATACGGACTTAAACCATGACTGAGAAAATTGAAATTATTTTGCTGAATATGTACGTGATTTGAATAGACAGTTCCTAAAACAGTAACCCCAGCAGTTACTGTTTTTCCTTTTTTAATACCTATACTATGCACTACATGCACATATGCAATATTACCAACCCAAACTGTTTCGTTATTAGTCCCTTCATCAGTAATATCAGTGACCTCCCCCGAATTTATTGCGTAAACATTGCCTGTACCTGAAATATCAGTTCCGCGATGAAATCTGTTAGTATTTCTATATTCTCCCACAGATCCAACCACTGCATGTTGTTCATTAAATTGTGAGAGTGGCCAAGCTACTTGAGAAACTGCAATTTTTACACTAATCAAATAGAAGAATATAATAACGAATGAATTATTTGTTTTCATAAAGATTTAATATTAGAAAATCCTGAGAGGTATTAACTTGCACTCTGTTGGTATTTCCAAATGAAGAAAACAGAACAGGAGAGAACTCTTTAAATTCAATAAGAGAATGAGTAAGTAACGACCCTGAATATTCGAGAATTATTGTTTCCGGGTTGCTTATAATGGGTTTATTTGTCATTCTTTCTTTATCAGTCAAATATCCGCCTGCTAATAAAGCGATTGTATTTTGGCCTAAATACTTTTTCATCTCAAATATCATTAAATTATAATCTTTATCAGAAGGACACCCAACTGTTTTAGATTGAAGGAAATCATCAATAGATTTTTGCCAAACAATCTCTCCATCATAAATATCTAATCCGCTTATGTTATTTAGTTTACCAGCAGAATAAATAATCATTAGTACTTTTTCGTCTTTTACAAAAGTATATTCTGATGGAACAATACCTTCTTTTATCCATAACAGGTTCATATCCAAATCATACCCAAATATTGTTTCATAATAATTACCAAGGAGCCTATTTTCACAAACAGAAATTTCAAGTCCATGTTCGAAATTCTCGATATTTTTTTCCTTTATAATATTGCCCTCCAAAATATCAATAATCAGAATCTTTGGCAGCGGTAAACCATATTCATCATATTGATCTGGCTCAATTGAATAATACAATTTATTATCCTTTAAAGCATAGGATGAACCACTGACATTTCTGTTTGAATATGGCTTAATCTGACTTAATAAATTGAGATTGAAATCATATAATTGAATAAGCGTTTCAACACCTCCTTCTTGAAACTCTTGAATTATAATTCTATCAGTATTCAGAAATGCTGCAACAGAGTAATCCCCGTTACTTATTATAGTATCAATAATTCTCAAATTTAAAATGCCGTTACTTTCTTCTATCTTACACAACGTAAATACGGTCTTATACTCAATAACATCACCATTTGAAGTAATAATGAAATTGTTTCTCAAGCATTCAACTGTTTCGTTACGTGGAAGTTCTATTTTTTGACCATCTTCGAGGATAAAACCGGATTGAATAGAAGGCACTCCTTTCACATAAGTATGTTTAGTTTGGTGAGTTTTATCTAGTTTTGTAAAAATTCTAATAACTCTTCCAGTAACCTCATCTTCCAATATCCTGGTGATGCTATCAGATGTTGAAGGTAGTTTGAGCCTTTCAATACTAACTTGCGAAACTGCATTTTGTATTTGCAACAAGGCAGTCACCAATAGTAAAATAATAAACCACGTTCTATTTGATCTTTTCATGGTGATTTTGTCAAATGTTATTTACTTATCTCATTCACCCTCTTCTCCAACGCGATCACATACAAAGTCAGCTCTTCCACCTTTTTTAGCAGCAGTGCGTTCATTTGGGCAACATCAATTCCATCGGCTTTTACTTCGGCTTCGGAAGGGATTTCGGGAAGGTGTTTATGTTGGTTAATATAGGCTTCTATTTCCGATAGGGGTTGCAGTTTGTATTCTGTATCGAAAACGCAGTCGTACCATTCCTGTGTATTTACACGAACCAAATTTGCATTTATTTCACCGTTAACAAACATGTTTGCCTTTGTGTCTGGACTGCCAATGACTATCTCATTTGTAGATTTAATATTCATAACAGTCATGTTTTTATTACTGAATTCTATTCCAGAGTTTGTGCCTTTGGCAAACATTTTTATTGATCCATCACTACCTGTGCTGTTATTACCCATCAAAATATAAGATCCATCCGTTTCACTTGTACCTCCATAGAAAGCTAAAGGATGCCAGTCGGTATGCCCTCCTTTTATAGCACCACTAAGGTGTAAATTACCAACTATTTGCAACTGCTCAGCAGGTGTTTCGGTTCCTATGCCAATTTTCTTATCAGTACCAACATAAATATTATTACCGTTACGAATCCAGGCTCCTGCATTAATTGTTGTGGGGTCAACCCAGGAAGCATTTCCCTGGTTATCGGATACCAGGAGATAGCCTGTATTAAATCCGGTTGTAAGTTGAAGATTCACTGCTTTAATTTTACCGACTACATCCAACTTTGCAGTTGGAGTAAAAGTACCAATTCCAACAAGCCCACTAACAATTAAGGACTTTGCCTGAGTTGGCAGTGCACTTTCATAACCAATAGAAACAGAACCATTTACCTGTAAGTCAGCTAATGGGTTACTTGTACCAATACCAACTTTATCGAACATAGATGTACCAGTAACCTGTAGTTTGGTTAATGGGGTACTGGTGCCTATACCTACATTCCCATCGTTGAAAATATAGTATTTCTGGGTTCGAAACATTAGGCCGTTCGTAGGATCAGCTGTTACGCCATGCGATTGATTGCCAAGTAAAAAGCCTGCATATGCTGTGCCAGTAAATTGTTTAGTTTGAACATATAACAATGCATTTTCGCCTGTATTGGAGAGGATATGGAGATTTGTGCTTGGAGAGGAAGTTCCGATGCCGACTTTGCCTGCACTGCTTGTCGTTGGAGATGTTCCAACATAAAAAGTAGGGACATTACTGTTAAATCCTACCATCAATGAATATGGTTTATTGTTAACTAAATTATATCCATTTGTTGACCATCCAATTGCAATCGCCCCGGAGGATTGAGTTTCAACATATTTTCCAATTGCCATTGATTGGTTACAGTTAGCTAATGCATAATTCCCAAAAGCATATGCCTGACTCTTTGCAAATGCGTTTTGTCCGATTGCAAATGACTGTAAACCATCTGCTTTTGACCAGTATCCTATGGCAAAGGAGTGATCACTTATAGTAACAGCGTTGTATCCTAATGCAATAGAATTCTCTCCGGTAGCTGAAGATGAATTCCCAAGAGAAAATGAACATTTACCTATTGCTTTTGCACTGATGCCGAATGCAGTAGAGCTCTCTCCAGATGCTTCGGAAAGGTTGCCTGAAGCAAATGAATAATTTGCTGTACTCTTAGTTTGGTTACCAATTGCAGATGAATAAGTTCCACTGTTTATTGAACCATTACAAGAAGTTTTTATACATTGAGCGTTGAGTACTTCAATGCTTAGTATACTCAAAATAAATAGAAATACAATTTTTATATTTTTCATAGCATTATTGTTTTATGATTTTTTCAACTAAGATTTCGCCATTATCGAATTGTATTTTTAAAACATACACCCCGGGTTTAAGGTGTTCGGCATTTATCCCATTACTACCATAACTCAGGTTTACAGTAAGCAAACTACGAGCTGAAAGATCTAAAAGGTTCATTTTAGCTTTATTTGCTAATAAATTAACTGTAAATTCATCGGTGAAAGGATTTGGGTTTACAAATGCCAATCTCTCCCTCAAGAAGCTAATTTTGGGGTTGATATTTGTGATTAGCCCTTGTTTATTGAGTTTCAACACATAAACATCATCCTGATTCTCGATGGACAGATAATCGTACCTGCGGCCTACAATAAATACGCCCCCATCGGATGTGCATTTCATTACATAAGCTTGATAATAAGCATCACCACCGTAATAATGGATAAACTGCTGTTGAAGTTCGCGGTTTAGCATACCTGTCATGATCCAGGATTTTGTATGAGGATAAAACGATCCTGCTGACATATTGTAAGTGCCTGCAAAATAAATACTGTCAGGGTTTATAAAATCAATGCCATTTGCCCATGCAGGATATTCAGTTGTATCCGGCGATCCAATTATTGTTGCCGGGGTCCAAACCATTGTTGAGTCCCATTCGGAAACACCTATAGATTGGTCTCCGGTTGGTGGATGATTCATATTTGCGACATTAAATATACCTGTCAGAATAAACGTGCTGTCACTTATTAGCTTAGCAGTAACCTCACCCGAGTATGCTTGCACTTCCATTGTGGATGAATTCCAATAATGAGGAAAGTCCTTATAGGAGATCAAGTTAAGAGAAGTGTCAATCACGGTCAAATCATTACCAGTACTAAAACCACTTGCTGTGAATAACCATAGTTGTGAAGAATCCGGTGAATAAATCATATCAGATATATCACAACCAAGTCCAATACTTTGGCTATAAAACTTGTTGTTCACCATATCCAATGCATCGTTAAGCCTGATAATACAAAGCCTGGTTGAATCATCAGCATATGCAACGGCCGAACCAATCAAGCCATTATTGCTTGTTGCCAACATCAAAAAAATTGGCACCTTATTCCAGCCATCAAAAACAAATACTTTTTGGTTATTGATCTGAAACAAAGAATCGAAATCAACAAAAAACATATAGCTTTTTTCATAATCGGGTGGCATGTACATGTTACCACAAGCTGTAATGGTACCGTCCGAGCGTTTGCATATGTGATTGAAATAAGCTGCAGTATCTCCGAAACTGTATGTAAGTGTGCTTGTATCAAGTTCTGATCCTATCAGCCATATTTTTGCCCTTGAGGTTGATTTTAGCCAACCATTAGGATTCGACCAACCAACAATAGCAAATTTATTTGGTTGATATTCAATAAAATCTGAAGTGTTTTCGTTGAGTGTATTGCTAAATAACAAACTGTATGAATTTTGTGCATTTGCCGGGAAGCAAACGCACAAAAACAATATAGCTCCTGTTAATTTAAATAAACTGACTATAGCTTTCATTTTAAAATGTCTAATTTTTCATTGATTTCTGACTTAATCCATAATACTGATCGGATAAGGTTCATTCCCTATTGTAACTATAATTTTGACACCGTATGTTAAATAAGAGTAGTGTTTAAGAATGTTATGTTGAGGATCTTGATTTAGACTTTCATGCCATGTCAAGATATCAACAAAATCTCTATCATGGTTTTCAAGCCATGTATTTAACTCATCTCTCATACTAAATCTATAGAAATAAAGTTCGTCAATATCATGAGATGCATCATAGCCAAGGCAACATAATTCATCAGTAATCTGATTATAAGGGACATTAGCATAATAAAAATTATAATCACAGAAATTATCTCCAGGGATATCGTCGTCATCATTTAAGTATTCCTGAGGATCCGAAAATGCATCAGTCTCAGTATCTTGGTTTATATATGTAATTCTTTTCCCCGGCGCTGGGGCAGGCCTCATTGCAAAACAAATCTCTGCATCAAGATAATTTGGTGCTCCCATATCATAAATAGTATTTTCACAATTATGCGAGTCTCTTTCATACCAATAGCCCTCTAAACTGGCAGAAGGGGTTACTGGTTGTCCATATCCAAACCTGCCTATAACGCTTATCGTGATTGAATCATGCCCTACAACCCAATTTGTACTGTTTACAACACAACCGATCAGAAATTTTCTCTCATTAATAATTTGACTATAATGTTGCCTAAGTTTTGTTACTGTTATGTTATAACAATCCAGAACATCTACCAAATAAGCTTTTCCTTCATTCGATAAGAATGGAATCACAATTTCGGCTGTATCATAAATCATATGCGCATATGGTTCACTTACAAAACCATATTTGTAATTTAGTGTATTTCCAATGTAGTAGATTGCACTATCCAGTACCATCTTCTCCCCGCTTTTCAAGTACTTCCCTCCTTCAACATCCTTAGCCGCATCCATAAACCAATGCACCTGGCTAACAAGTTGCTCCCCAGATGGTGTAGTCTTAGAAACTGCCGATTCTACTTTTTCCTTTGTGCACGAATACATTCCAACAATGCTTATTAATAAAAGTGCAGATAAAGTTAATAATAGTGTTCTCATTGTGATACTTTTTAAGATTATTAATTTGGTTAATTTATACTCAGGTCAATAACCTGAATAATTTGATGAACAAATATACGGTTGCCCCACTGCCAAAAGCTGTCAGTGCACTGCCAATTTTACTTTTCAGTAATTTTTTTATCCTTTTCAACAAAATAGTACGTTTTGCGCTGCGAACAAAAGCTAAAAAGGTAACTCAAATTCTTCAAGCAATCCAAATATCGGTAAAGGGTTCTTTGTGAGACACATATCCTTTCACTTAAAACATCCGGATTTCCAGTGTTTTCTGTATTTATCAGTTCAACTAAGTAGTCCAATTTCTCTTTAGTGGTATCGAATTTCATAATTTTTGATATTTAATTTTTGAATCCCAAAATATTTAGCTGTTAAAACCCAAGTAGTAACACTATTCTATTCAAATAAAACCTGAAGTGTAGGTTCTGTTACCATCATTTACTTTACAAAGGATGCTCGAAAAATTATTAACTTTCAGAAACATATAATCATTATAATTGCAAACATGCCTTAAGAGTTTGATACTGTATATTTAGCAACAGTCTTTTCCTGCCAAAAAACTGATTTACGAGTTCAAGCTTTTAGTACCGGGAAATGGATAGCGAATCATTATTAGCATCTCAAAAGATTAAAATGACGAATATACCCACCTCCTCTATTATACTATCCGGATTTTTGAGTAAGGTCATACGTGATTTTAAAAAAAACAGCAAAATGTTAATAAGTTGGCAATTTTGTTAATAACGTCACCAAAAATCATGGTGCTGTGAAGCATTTTTCGAAAAAATAATTAAATCCGGTTCAATCTATTGTTCCGATACCCCCGGTTCGAGCACGTCCTATTTTCAGACTTGTGCAGGAAATAAAATAGCCCGCTGACACATGGAACTTCTCACTTTTGAGGTTCAGGAAGAAAAACTGGAAAGCTATGCCATTATGTCGGCCATGTTACCCACATATTTCTGGTTTCAGTGGAAAGAACTGATTGAAATAGGTTGCCGGATAGGACTTACAGAAGACGAAAGCCGTAATTCAGTAAGAGATACTATGCTTGCTGCATTGCGGACCTATTTCTATTCGGACCTGACGCCTGATGAAGTGATTGATCTGATTCCGGTGAAACCAATCGGGGAAAATGAAACAGTGATCAAAGAAATCTATAACGATAAACTCCGTTCACTTTTTGAGAAAATAAAACCCTGATCTGAGACTGAATAAGTACTTACCAGCGGTTTAAAAGAACGACCTCGCAGCAAGCGGACGAGGCATCTACAAAGGATTTCCTTGTAATATTGCCCCAAGGGGCCGGGAATAAGACCCAAAAGATCCCTCGACTTCGCTCGGGATCAGTTCGACTAAATAATTTTGTTTCTCAAAATTATAGTCTCACTGATTTAATACTAATTTAACATCGGATATTCAAACATGATATACAATGTCGTACTTTTGCGACATTAGACACAACCATGAATAAATCAGAAAAATTTGATGCCAACTTACAGGAACTGGCACGATTTACGAAAGTAATATCGCATCCGGCACGGCTGGCTATTCTCCAATTCCTGGCTGAAACAAAAACATGTATATCCGGCGATATTTCGGATTTTTTACCGCTGAGCCGCACAACTGTTTCGCAGCATCTGAAAGAACTGCGGGATATTGGTCTTATCCATGGCGAAATCGATGGACTGAAAATCAACTATTGCCTCTGCCTGACAGAATTAAATCGTTTTATGGCTTTGTTCGATCAATTTTTCGAACCAATAAAAAATGCTGAAAACATTTGTGAAACCCCTGAATAATCCACAATGAAAATCCTTATCCTTTGCACCGGCAACAGTTGCCGCAGCCAGATGGCCCATGGCTTTCTGCAATCATTTGATCAAAACATTACCGTTTGCTCTGCCGGCACCGAAGCTTCGGGCAAACTAAACGAAAAAGCTGTTGCTGTAATGAAAGAAATTGGTATCGATATCAGCCGGCATACTTCCGATTCGGTTGAAAAATACCTGAACGACGAATGGGATTATGTGATTACCGTTTGTGGCGGCGCTAACGAAGCATGCCCGGCATTCTTTGGTAAAGTTAAACACCGTCTTCATATGGGTTACGATGATCCCTCACATGTAACCGGAACAGATGAATATATCTGGAGCGAGTTTCGTCGCGTCAGAGATGAAATTAAAGAAGGTTTTTGGAAGTTTTACTCTGAATCATTGACTAACAGGTAAGGCTCAGTGATTTAATTCCCAAATCCCCGCATCCTCAAATTTCCACATTCGTAAATCGTCATTCTTAAATCGCAAATCCCCATGCCTTCCCAACCCCGCTTAAAATTTCTCGACCGGTATTTAACCCTCTGGAT
>CAZOXJ010000080.1:0-16588 GCA_964583325.1 uncultured Lentimicrobiaceae bacterium | reverse complement strand
GAGACAACAATATGGAAACTTCTATTATCAAAATCGGAAATTCTAAAGGACTTAGATTAAGCAAGTCAATTCTCGAGAAATATAATATCAACGAAAGGGTTGAAATTATTCTGGAGAAGGGGCGAATTATTCTTAAGCCAATCGAAAGCCCAAGAAAGAATTGGGAAACAGCATTCCAAAAAATGCATTTGGAAAACGATGATCAATTGTTAGTAAACGATGTGTTTGACAATGAAACTTTCGAAGAATGGAAATAGTACAGTATTCCATAGTTTTAGTCGACCTGGACCTGACTTTAGGCAGTGAAATAAAGAAAACCAGACCGTGCGTCATTGTTTCACCAGACGAGATGAATAAGTATCTTAATACTATTGTTCTTGCTCCTATGACAACAAACCTGAAAAGGTATCCAACCAGAGTAGCGGTTCAATATGAAGGGAAGAAAGGTATGATTGTTATTGACCAAATCCGCACAGTTGACAAAATCAGGATTCTGAAAGTATTAGGCAAACTGACAAAGTCCGAAATCAAGACCTGTAAGGACGTAATAAAGGAAACTTTTGTAGACTGAAAAAGTACTAATGCACAACAAATGTGGCTTTTGCACAACTCACCATTCGAAGAATTTTGGTGATAAAGACAAATCCATGAAAAAGCAAAACATTGATTATCAGATCCAATAAATTAGCAAATTCCAATTTTAAATCATTAAATCCAATGAAAATGAGTTTTGCAACAAGCACAAACGCTATAGCAATTGTGGTTTTGCGTGTTCGTTGAAACATTTGGAATCTTTAGATACATTTCCCGATAAATTAGGGCAGGGTGTGCTGGCTGACAGTTGAGCAACAATTTGTTCCAAATTTGTTATATCCTCATCCATTAGCAATAATAATAGTAAAAGCACCCAGCCTTAAAATAGTTTCTATATAATGAAACATTTTGTGTATCTTTGCACTATCACGAATCAAATGAATGGACAAACTTTTTGACATTGTATTTTTAGACGAGGCTTTTGAATTTCTCAGTAATCTTGAAAAGAAGCACTACGAAAAAATCATTTTTAACATTCGTAAAGCTCAGACCAGACAAGATCCTGAACTTTTCAAAAAACTTAAGGACGAAATATGGGACCGCGAAGCAGCACCGAAGGTAATTCAGGACTCTTTACCAAGGTCTGCATTACAGACTATTCGCATTTTGGGACAAGACAAATTCGGGTAATACTCTTGTAATTTCAACCCATGGAATAGTGAAGAAGACCAGTAAAACTCCTGACAGTGAAATCCAAAAAGCAAAGCAAGTGCGCTCACGATATTTTGAAGACAAAGAAATCTCTAATAGAACAAAGAAATGAAAACACATACATTAGATGAAGTTCAGGACAAACTTATAGGTAAAATTGGTACTCCAAACCGAGACAGATTTGAATATGAGTTGCAAATGGACTTGATTGGACAAGCAATAAAACAAACAAGGCAGGAGCGAAAATTAACCCAGGAGGAACTTGGGAAACTAATCGGCGTGCAAAAAGCACAAATTTCGAGAATTGAAAATAATGCCAGTAATGTTACAATAGAAACTCTTATGAGAGTATTTAATGCTTTACAGGCGAAAGTGATGTTAAGTGTTGAATTGCCTCATTTTAAAATCAGTCTTGGGCAATAACTAAGGCCCTAGCCAAGAAGGATACACAAATGACAACTTTTAAAACATAATTGAAGCTTTGTTGTCCGTCACTTTTATGTTGGAATACAAATATTTATATTGCAATAAGTTATAAGCAAAATCGTCTGCTATTCGGTGTAATGGAAATAATCTCCACAATGTCGCAGTTTTACAATTTTAAAACGCTTTTCGGGCATAATTTTGCATTGTTATTTAATGTTAAACCGAAAGATTATGTCAATGAGAAAATTAGTTTCATGGGTTGAAATCCCGGCAGTGGATTTTGAAAGAGCCGTTAAGTTTTACAACTCTATTTTAGGGATTGAGTTGCAAGTAATTGATTGTGGAACTGAGAAAATGGCGTGCTTTCCCTCGGGAGAAGGCGCAATTTCGTTTGCCCCGGGTTTTAATCCGTCGAAAGACGGAGTGTTGGTGAGTTTAAACACCGAAAATGATTTGGATAATACAATGCGCAGAATTGAAGAAAACGGAGGTTCGATAATTCAGCCAAAAACTAAAATTGAAGCTGAAAACCGCGGTTATTTCTCGCTTTTTATTGATTGCGAAGGGAATAAACTTGGGCTGTATGGCGATAATTAGGCTGAGCTATTTATAGTTCGGCCCGACTTTACTTTGTCTTAGTGAATCCTTTAGTGTTTTTGCGACTTTGTGGCAAATGTTCTGTATGCTGCGAAGATTCTAAAGCTCAAAGGGTTCACTAAGTTGTGAATAGTTAAGGTTCGAAAACACTTTTATGGGATTGTACTTTTTAAATGGGTATTCACATTCCCATTTTTAAAAGTTTGTAATTTTATAGCAAGAAAAATATTGTGAGCTATCATATTTCAAAGCCGTCACTCTTTCTGTCACAATATGTTAAACAGTATTGGGCAATAGAAAATTGTTTGCCACCGGGGACCGAACACATACAAAGAGTGGTTCCTAATGGCTTATTGGAATTGATGTTCTATTTGGGTGACAAACCAAAAGTGTTGGAGGAAAATAAGCAACTTTCAGAAAGCTCAATTCTTAGCGGGCAGCAGAAAAGTTACTACGATATAGTTGTTTCAGGGAATCTTTCGTTGTTTTCAATTTCATTTCAGCCTTTTGGCGCAAAATTGTTTTTTGATATACCTGTAAATGAGTTTTTTGATCAGAATGTACCTTTAAAATACTTTTTAAAAGACAAAGCTGCTTCACTGGAAAATGAATTATACGAATCCGGATCGTTCGAAGAAAAAATCAGTGTGGTTGAAAAGTTTCTGCTTAACCAATTCCGGAACCGCACAAAGGAATATGAACTAAATCGGATTATACATAGCGTGTCGCTGATAAACCAATCAAGCGGTTTAATTAATATTGAGACTCTTTCGTCGTCAGCATGTTTAAGCAGGAAGCAATACGAGCGGACTTTTGCGGAGTATATAGGTTCTACGCCCAAACAATTTTTAAGAACTGTACGATTTCAAAATACCTTGCGTGAAAAACACTGCAACAAAAGTATTAATCTGACCGAACTGGCATATACCTGCGGATATTATGACCAATCACACATGATTAATGATTACAAATTATTGTCCGGAAAAACTCCGGCTCAATATTTTTCGGAATGCGAACCCTATTCGGATTATTTTTGACAGATTATGATGTATTTAAAAATTATTCTTTTCATAGTTTGGCTTTAATTCAAAATAGGCTCTTATTATATGGAGGTACCGGTTACTGAATTTACCGGGGATTTTTATGGCAGATCAAAATTCAGGGTAGTAAACCAGGAAAAAGGGTTTCAGGTTTTACCGGACGCAAAATATACCTCGGTTATACTGGTTGTAATTCCAAATTAAAGCATAGCTGTATGTTAACTTTGTATTAACTGCTTCACGGGTTTCTGAAAGCAGAACCTTTTTATCTACTTTTGATGAACGTATTAAACCGTTATAATTGACCAAAGTAAATAGATTATGAAACTGAAATATTATTTCCTCATCCTGATACCGGTGATGCTGGTGTCGTGCCGTTCAACTCAAAAAGCCACTGCTCCTGCAGTTAATTCAAATGATAAATTGCTGATGGCTGTTGCCTGGTTTCAGAATTCAGCTGAGATGACGGCCCTTTACTACCAGGGTTTCAATATAGCTCAGCAGCGCCTGGATGAAGCTGTTGCAGCAAATACTTCGGCGAAACCTCTTGCTGTGGTGGTTGATATTGATGAAACCATGCTCGATAACAGTCCTTTCGAAACAGCTGTTATAAATTCAACTGATAACCTTTCGGGATGGTATGGCTGGACGCGGGAAGCGCGGGCACGTGCATTGCCGGGAGCACTTGAGTTTGCAAATTATGCCCAAAGTAAAAATGTTGATATCTTCTATATTACCAACCGCGACGATAACGAACATGGTGTTACAGTTCAGAACCTGGTAAACGAAAAATTTCCTTTCGCTGTGGCTGATCACGTCCTTACAAAAAGTGATTTGTCATACAGCAGCGGCAATACCAGTTCGAAAGTTGGGCGCAGGGCTAAAGTTTCCGAAACGCATGAAATTATTCTTTTAATCGGGGATAACCTGAACGATTTTTCCGGCGTTTTTGAGGACAGGAGCGTCAATAACGGGAAATCGGCAGTAGCTGAAAACCGCGAACAGTTTGGTAAAAAATTTATTGTTCTTCCCAACCCAATGTATGGCGCCTGGGAAAAACCCTTGTACGATTATCGCGAAGGACTTACCGATGAAGAGAAAACGCTTTTGATAAAAGGGAAACTTGTTAAATGAAAACAGGAATCCGATATTTTAGAAATATAGAATTGACTCAAATTCCCGAATAATCTTTAAAGGTTTTAAGTGCCGGCAAATCAGTATGATAATAGTGATTTGGTTTTCAATTGTCAATATTTACGGTCCAATCGCCGGGCTCAAAAATTTCGAACTCGAACCTAACATTAACCGGATAGGAATGAAAAGAGCTCGTTGAGGTATACGTTACTTTTATGGTTACAGGGAATACAATCTGATCATAGCCAACTAATGAGCCACTTTTTATTTCGGCACCGCTGCTGGTCGACATCAGGAAATTTGTTATTTTATGGTTTCGTGTACCGCTGGCTGTGATATCGAGTAAAACCCTGTTCAAAGTGGTTTGGTTTTTCTGGAAATTAAAGCGTTTAACTGAAGTTTTATCAATTACTAGAGGGCTTCTGGGCTTTGGACCCATATAAATATCATTTTGCCAGAGGCCATTTTGAATGCTGTCGCCACTTGTGGTTTTAAATGTTTGTTTTCCTATCCCATGCCGTATTCCGTCAATCCAATCACCTGTATACATATCGCCGCCAACCCAGGTGTAGGTTCCATATCCATTGGGCAAACCTTTGCTGAATTGGCCTTCGTAACGGTCAGTGCCTGATGCAATACCTTTGCCGTGAGCAAGGCCGTTTTTGCATTTTCCTTCGTAATTTGCTGATATCCCGGGTTTCAGAACTTTACAGCCTTCCTGGCCGAAAAGTAAAAGGGTACAAAATGTAAATACACTTATTAATCCAATACGCAGAGCAGTATTCATAAAAGATGAAATTTTAATTTCTTTACCAATGGAGCTAATTAACAGTAAAAATAAGTAAAATCGCAACACCCGGCATTTTATTATGTAGAGCCATGTTTGGCAAAACAGACCTGTACTTTCGGATTTAAAACAGATTAATTATTTAATTCCACGGTCCAGTCGCCCGGTTCGAATATTTCAAATTCGAATTGTACGTCGTATGAAATAGTATTTAATTTATTTCTGGCAGTGTACCTTATTTTTATTGCTACAGGAAATATAATGTAATCATATCCAACTGATTCGCCAACCTTTGTATCTGTTCCGCTTGTGGTTGACATATTGAAGTTTGAAATATTTCTGTTTCTTATCCCGTTCTGATAAATATCAATAAGAACCCTGTTCTTGGTTGTATTGTTTTTATGAAAAGCGTAGCGGTCGATGCCGGTTTTGTAATTTACAAATGGATTCTGGGGTTTCGGGCCGATGTAAACATCCTTATTCCAGATGCCATCCTGAATGCTGTCGCCACTCGTTGTTTTCATTATATACCTGCCGATGCCATTCCTTTCACCATCAGACCATTCGCCGATATATACTGTTCCGTTTTGCCATGTATATTTACCTGAACCATTTGGTAGACCTTTACTGAACTGCCCTTCGTAGCGGTCGGTGCCGATAGCTATACCTTTACCGTGAGCAAGACCGTTTTTACATTTGCCTTCATACGTGCCTGCAATTTCAGGTTTCAACACATTGCAGCTTTCCTGGCTGAAAAGGTTGAGAGAGCCCGAAACGAATAGCAGGCTAAGCAGGAATATCAAAACAGCTTTCATGGCATCAGTTTTTTGTGAATCTGTCGGGTATTAAATGTAAAGTTACTGATTAATTTCATATATTTCGGAACAGAATATATTTTAATCCAATTTTGATGTTCCGAAATTACAACTCCTTCAAAATTAAAATATGTATCACTTGAACCAATTTACCATTCATTCGTTTAATATTTATTAAAAATAATTAAACATACATAATGAGCTCTGTTGAATCAAAACCACTAATTAAACTCAAAGCAGTAACCATACTTTCAAATACTGAGATTTCGCCTGATGTTTTTGTGCTTTCATTTAAACGCGACTTTACTTTTCGTGCAGGCCAGGTTCTTGGTCTTGCCATGGCGGCTAATGATGACGCACGTTTATACAGTATAGCCAGCGGCGAAAATGATATTAATATTGATATTCTCTACAATATAAAACCAGGAGGGAAGCTTACTCCCAACCTGGCTATTCTTAAACCGGGCGATACACTTTGGATTTCACCTCCTTTCGGAACTTACGAAGGAAGTTCCGAGCCGGCTTACTGGATTGCAGCCGGAACAGGCATTGCTCCGTTTATAAGCATGTACCGTTCAGGAATGGGCGGTAATAAAATACTGATACATGGAGGGCGCACCCTCGATTCGTTTTATTTCAGCGATAGCCTGCAAGCCGATTTCGGTTCACGGTATGTGCGATGTTGCTCACAGCAGGAAGGAAATGGCGTTTTTGCTGGTCGTGTTACACAGTATCTTGAGGATGCAGAGGACCTTCCTGTGGATCAAAAGTACTACCTTTGCGGAAGTGCCGAAATGGTTGTCGAAAGCAGGGAAATCCTGATAAGCAAAGGAATTCCGTTCAACAACATTGTGGCTGAAATTTATTTCTGAAAATAAATGACCAATAATGTAATTCCCGTTGAAAAAGACACGCTGCTGGGCAAAACGCTTCCGGATTTAAAACGTATTGTCGAAAAACTTGGGTTGCCGGGTTTTGTTGCCGCTCAGCTGGCGTATTGGCTTTACAAAACCAATATTCAGTCGTTCGACGAAATGACCAACATATCGAAAAAACTCAGGCAACAGCTTGCCGATCATTACGATTTGGGTATTGTGCAGTTTGTAAAAGTGCAGGAATCGGCTGACGGTACTAAAAAGTATCTTTTCCCTGTCAGCAGTCATAAGTTTATCGAAACAGCATTTATTCCTGATGCGAAGCGAAATACATTGTGTGTATCGTCGCAGGTAGGGTGCAAAATGGGTTGCCTTTTCTGCGCCACCGGCAAACAAGGATTTCAGGCACAGTTATCATCCGGACAAATACTAAACCAGCTTCGCAACATCCCCGAACGCGATATGATTTCGAATATCGTATTTATGGGAATGGGCGAGCCGTTCGATAATGTGGAAGCTGTGATGAAAGCGCAGGAGATTCTGACTTCGGAATACGGTTTCGGGCTCAGTGTGCGTAAAGTTACGGTTTCAACAATCGGTATTATTCCGGCCATGGAATTATTCCTTCGCGAAAGCAAATGCAACCTTGCCGTTAGCATGCATTCTCCGTTTGATGAAGAGCGCCGGCGATTGATGCCAATTCAGCACGTATATCCTATCAAAGATGTAATTGAAGCCATAAATAAATCCGATCCCGGGAAATACCGCCGGATATCGATAGAATATATTGTTTTCGGTGGATTGAACGACACTCCCAAACATGTGAAAGAACTGGCGCGTTTGCTTAATAAAACACGTTGCAGGATTAACCTGATCCGGTTTCATCCGGTACCCAATGCTCCACTTCCTCCAACCGATGAAATACGCCTTTTAGAATTTCAGCGTGCACTTACCGAAAAAGGAATTGTAACCACTATAAGGGCTTCACGCGGTCTGGATATTGATGCAGCCTGCGGATTGCTATCAACCAAAGCGCTGGTTCAACGTGAAAACACTGATTTTTAACATCAGATGTATTTCATAATGAAATGCTTGTTATTTTTGTAACCCCAAACGAAAGCATTTACTATGATCCTTAACCGGACTATCATATTGGTCGAAGATTCTGATTCCGATCGACTACTTTTCTCGAAATATCTGAAACAACTTGGTTACGAGTGCTCGTGCATGGATAGTGCCGATAAACTAATTTCCGTAATTGACGGTATTGAACCCAGCGTTATCCTTATGGATATTGAAATGCCCGGGATTACTGGTCTCGAAGCTGCTGTTATTCTTCGCGAACGCCAGGCAGCCAGCGGGAAAAAACACATCATTATTGCCCTCACAGCTCACAACGACGATAATATTCTCAGGATTGTTTCTACGGCTGGCTTCGATGACTACCTTCAAAAACCTATAACCAAGCGTGAGCTTAAAACAAGGCTGTCGCGTTATTTGAATTGCGAACCTGATATTTGCCAGGTAGTTGAGTCAATGACTTCGGTTAATGGTTGCCTCAACAATAAACTGTATTCCCTTGATATGTTTGAGGCTGATGATCCTGATTTTGTTCGTTCTATTGTCGAAATGTTTGTTTCCAATACCCCCGGCTCTATTGCTGCCATAAAACTGGCTTTTGAGCAGAATGAAATGGAAACACTCAGGCAGCAGGCTCATAAGCTTAAACCTCATTTTTCATTTTTCGGTGCTCCGGAAATTCAGCAGGCCATGCAGAAAATAGAGGATATTGCCCGTGGGCACGATACCATTGAGAAACTCCCTGAGTTGATTGAATGTGCTGAGAAAACCAGTACAATGATGATTGCCCAGATGAAAGCAGATCTCCTTTCGTGAGAACGGAATGCCTGTTCTGTATTTCCAGGCTGTTTATCTGTTGAATATACAGTCACCTGATTGACGTTTCCTGGTTATCCTGTTTTTATGGATATTTGCTGATATTTCCTGATGGTGAATTTATCAGCATTCCGAAATTTACCTTTGTTACCGGACCCACCTTTTAATTGATGAAAAACCTTACCGAAGGCAACAGCGGAAGCCTTATTTTTAAATTTGCAGTACCGATGCTTATTGGTAATGTGTTTCAGCAGTTATACAATATTGTCGATAGCATTGTTGTGGGCCGATACGTTGGCAAAGAAGCTCTTGCAGCCGTCGGGGCATCATTCCCTCTTATTTTTATGCTTATTTCGTTTGTGGTCGGGGTTGCCATGGGCACAACAATTTTGATTTCGCAATATTTCGGAGCTAAGGACATAAAAATGGTAAAACGCTCCATCGATACCATGTATATTTTCCTGTTTGTGGCTTCAATAGTGGTTACTATACTCGGAATATCGCTGAGCGGACCTATTTTCAGGCTTATTAAACTGCCGGAAGAAGTTATCCCACAGGCAGTAACGTATTTCAATATCTATCTCTACGGTATGATTTTCTTTTTTGGGTTCAATGGAATCAGCTCGGTACTTCGTGGTTTGGGCGATTCAAAAACACCATTGTATTTTCTCATTATTTCTACTGTGATGAATGTGCTGCTCGATCTGCTTTTTGTGGCGGTATTTAAATGGGGTGTGGCCGGAGCTGCGTGGGCAACTGTAATTTCACAGGCCGGTGCTTTTATTACCGGTATCATTTACCTGAACCGGACTCACGAGATTGTAAAACTGAATAGTCTGAAACTGGTTTTTGACAAGGCAATTTTCAGGAAAAGTCTGATGATCGGATTACCGACCGGCTTGCAGCAAACTTTTGTATCGCTTGGAATGCTTGCCGTAATGCGTATTGTAAATGATTTCGGCACCAATGTTATTGCTGCATATAGTGCCGCCGGACGGCTTGATTCGCTTGCAGGAATGCCAGCCATGAACTTTGGCGCCGCACTTTCGACCTTCGTAGGACAAAACCTTGGCGCCAATAAACCGGAAAGGGTAAAGCAAGGTCTGCGGGCGACTTTTATGATGTCGGGTGCGTTAGCACTTATAACCAGCCTGGGTGTGATTATTTTCAGGTATCCGCTCATGGGCCTTTTTACAAGCGATCCCGCCGTTATTGATATCGGTGCCGAATATCTTGTAATTGTCAGCTCATTCTACATCTTTTTCTCCACTATGTTCGTAATAGGAGGTGTAATGCGTGGTGCCGGTGATACTATTGTACCTATGTTTATAACCTTATTCGCGCTATGGGCAATACGGATTCCTGCAGCCTGGATCATGTCGCGGTATATGGGTGTGGCAGGCATCTGGTGGTCAATTCCTGTCGCCTGGTTTATCGGGATGACATTATCGTATTTGTATTATTTAAAAGGGAACTGGAAAAAGAAAGTGGCGGTTAAACACCGGATTGCCGAGCAGGAAGAAATAATTATTGATGAAATGGTATAGTTTTTCGACAACATTTTTGCTACAGAAGATTAGTCTGGATTCTGGATTCCCCGAATGCCTGATTCTGGGCATCAAAAAATCCAATGAAAACACAGAACATTAAATTAAGAATGAATAAGTTAAGGATTCCTATATTGAGAGCCCTAATCCCTAGGCCCTAACCCCTAACCCCTTAAAAAGAATAACTGGCTCCGCCTAACAAATTAAATCCGTACGAACGGTAATTGTTCCAGCGGTAATATTTGCTGTTGGCCAGGTTGTTAAAATTGATCCAGAAAGATAATGCTTTGTTAAACCGGTATTCCGCTCCCAGGTTAATATCCGTCCAGCCATTAATTTGTTCAGCTTCCAGAATGTATGAACTCTCTGTTGGTCCATCAATGATCAGCGCAGGCTGTGGTACAAGTGCCCATACCTTCCCGTTTACTGTTGCTTTGGCGGTAAGAATAATTTTATCCTGTAAACTGTACCGGCCGGTGAATTCAAATTCGAAAGCTGGCTTATACCAGGCATATTGCTGCTCGTGTGTTTTATAATGGTTGTATGTTCCGGATAAAGCTAACCGTAATCGTGCCGATTTTATGTATTCCAGTTCACCTTTCAGTTTTACTGCATTAATATCGTCGTATAGCAAAGTAAAACTGTTATGGAGATACGCAGCGGTATCCGTTACAAACAAAGGAAAGTTTTTGTACGAACTGCTCGAAATGATGCCGTTAAAATTGAAGCTGCGACTGATATTGCTCTGGAAGCCGCCATAAATTTTAAACTTGTCGGATACATAATTCCATGGCATTACTGAACTTATGTACAAATTCTGTTCGGTGATGCTTTGCAGCGAAGTGCGTTCCATCCCGCCGCTGAACCCGGCATACAGTTTCAATGCATCAGGGATTAACTCAATACGGGCTTCGGCTACCGGGTAAAAATAGGCTTTTGTAACCGAATCAGATGCTATATTAAGTTTAAAACCTGCCATAAAACTATACTCATTCACTTCAACCTTTATAAATGGGTTGATAAGAATAATTCCGCTGTTGATGTGGCCGAGTGAGTCCTTCTGATTCAGGAAACTGTAGCCTGCATTTATTCCAAGAACCTGGTCTTTATCAAGTTTTAAAAGATCATACTTCTGATCGATCTCGGCTGTTACCTGAACATTATTTTCTTTCACATCGTGCAGCCCCGACATATTATAATACGATAATCCGAATTTATGATTCAGTTGATCTGTTGCTTTATAGTTGCTCCCAAATGATACTTTAGTGCCTATGGTTTGATAGCGCTGCTTTACATCATCCTTTTCAATAACGGTATCCGGGAAATCAGCAGGTTTATAACCGTATAGGTGAAGCCCGTCGCGGTAATAATATGCACTGCCGCTGAGCGTATGCTCAGCGAAATATTTTGAAGCGGTAAATTCAGCTTCATTGCGGCTGTTAGCGGGTGGTCCGTAGTCTTCGATATTCCCTGCTGCCGACTGATGTTTCAATCGCAAGGAAGTAACATATTCCTTCGACCGTAGCGAACTCATATACAATTCGCCGTACAAGGCATAGTAATTGCCCGCTCCGGCGCGTATGTAATTGCGGTATAATTTGCTCAGCGGTTCAGCCACCAGTTTTACGGCAGGCAAAGGATCGATATTGGGAGTTACAGTTGCTATCCGGGGCATAATATTGTAGTTCATTACCGGAATAGTGGTAGTAGTATCATCCACTGCCGGGTTTTGGCTGATTTTAAACGCATCTGGAATTATCGGGTCGAATGGCGCCACAACAGTAATTTCTTCGTTATAGGTTTTAACCTGTGCATTTGCATCTACTGTTAGTGCAAGGGCAGCTAAGCAAAACAATGTAACCTTCGTGATTTTATATGTTGACTCTGTCATATTAGTGAGCGAAATTTAGAATCTGTTTAAAATTGATTTTAACTTTTAGAAGGGGCGAGGGGCGAGGGGCGAAATGGCGAGGGGAGATGGTCGTAATTGTTTAGTGAAATTTTGAATGTCAGACCTGGATTCTTCCGTATTCAAACTTCTGTCTCCCGACTTTTTCTTTTCTTTCAATGCATTAGTTGGTTTCGCCTATAGCGCTGAGTTTCTCGCGTGCTATCATAACAAGGTCCTGTCCTTCGTAATTATCAATAATACTCTGCAAGGTTTGTTTTGCCTGGAATGTGTTTCCTTTTTTAACATAAACATCGCTAAGCAGCAGGAATCCTTTGGCAACCCAGTAATCATAGGAAGCAAAGTTTTCGGAAAGCGCAAAAATTGATTTTTCACAATCGTCGTATTTCCCGTTTTCGAATTCAAGCATAGCCAGCATATATTTAGCTTCTGCAGCCATTTCATTTTTAGAGAGTTTCAGCGTTTCTTCATATTCTTTCTTAGCAAGTTCTTTATTGCCCAGCTCATAACCCGATCGGGCAATAATAATATGCGCTTCGGTTGCAAGGTTTTGAGTCAGTTTGTCAAGCGAAAGTAATTTCTGAGCCGATTGTATTGCCAATCCGTAACGCTGCAAAGCATAATTGCATTGCATCTGCCCACTTATGGCATCCATGATCATGCCCGGCTGATCGGCAGTTTCTTCAAGTCGGATGTACCCTTCGAGAGCAGCTTCGTAATTGTTACGCAGATGCTGGATGTGAGCAATGCGCAATGCTGCGTTGGCCGTAAACCTCGAGCGTTGCTGGTTTATGATAAACTCGTAGCCTTTCAGTGCTGCATCGAAACGTTGCGATCGATAGTCGCATTCGGACTTATAAAAATTGGCTTCGAGAATAAATGAACCTTCAGGGAATTTGCTGATGTATTTAGCGAAGCCATCCGTTGCCTTATCGCAGTTTCCGTTCATATACTGATTTTCGGAAGCGATATAAGTTAATGAATCCTGCTCCGACTTCGAAATATCAGCCTGTGGCACTCCTTTGGAAAACTCAACATATTCGTCTACCTGGTTCATTTCCACATAAATACTTTTAATGCTGCTTAGTGCTTCTTTTGATTCAGGCGTGCCCGGATATTCCTTTGCAACACGTTTCAGCATGGTAAGCGCTTCCTGGTCACGGTTCTGGTTAAAGAAAATAAGACCGGTTTTCAGCAGCGACTTTTTTACGTAAGTACTGTTGGGAAACTCTTTTACTACCCGCTGGAAATAAGTTAAAGCGTCGCTGTCCTTGTCTATTACATTGAAAGTGAGACCAATTTCATACAAAGCATCATCAGTGTAAGCTGATTTTGGATACGAAGTCAGCAATTTACGCAGCGTAGCTATTTTATTAGTCATATCACCCTGAACCCCATAGCTGATTCCGGACTGATACATGGCATAGTCGGCATCGGAAACTCGCGCTGCCACTGCTTTCTGGTAATATTCCACCGCTGAAGCATATTCTTTGGTCATAAAGTAACAATCGCCCAGGCGCAGATTGGCATCGCCGGCCAGTTTTACCTCTGTTCCTTTGGCAGCAAGGTATTTGCGGAAACTTGCGGCAGCTTTCGGATAATCTTTCTTTTTGAAATAGCTATAGGCGATATTGTAATTAGCCGTATTGAAATAAGGCTGATTCTGCGCTCCCGGTGTTACCAGGAATTTGTTGTATGCATCAATAGCCTTGTCCCAACGGGCTGTGCGGTAATAAGCTTCGCCTGACCAGTAGGATGATTGTGCTTTGACCGCATTATCAGAAGTTAGCTCACGGGCCTGTGTAAAAAGTTTGATAGCGCCATCGTAATCCGATTCGTTAAACAGTTCAATACCACGGTAATATGCAATCTTTTGGTAAGCGCCATCAAGTCTGGAACTTCGCTTTTTTATATTCTGAATGCTGCTAAGGGCATTCTTGTAGTTTTTTGTAAGCAGGTAAAGATCGGCAAGGTAACCGTATAACTCATCGCGGCGGGCTGATTCGGGGTATTTGTTCAGGTAATCCTGGATGGCGTTAACCGCTTCGTTATAAGGATTGTACGAGAGTTCAACTGCCAGTTTCGCGTAATTGAAAAGAGCTTCTTCGGTAATAACAGGATCGGCCTTGATTTTGAAAGCCGAGTTAAACGAATTGAAGGCGAACCGTTTCTGATTGGTTTTTACATAACAATCGCCGAGATGATAGTAAGCGTTCTGTGAAAGCGAATCCTGCGCTGTGGCTACCAGCTGAAAATATTTGATGGCCTGCTTGAAATCTCCGTTTTTGTAATTGGAGAAAGCAATTTCGTAATTATCAGTGGGCGATATTTTTGAGGGTTTCGAATCAAGGTATTTGTTGAAATATTTCAGCGCGGTGGTATACTCTCCCTTACTGAAATAGGCATGTGCGGTAAGGCGCGCAATTTCAGCAGTTCTTTTATCCCCGGCCATTTCGAGCAAGGGTAACGAACGGGCAATCAGTTCGTCGTTCCGGCCCTGCAAAGCATAAATCTGTATGATGTAATAATTTACCACATCGCGGAAAGTTTCATCGGTCGAAATAAGCTCAAAATGTTTCAGCGCTGTTTCATAATTGCCTTCGGTATAGGCAATATGGGCATAATAATAGTTTGCCGGCACATTGTATTTATTTGGTTTATCGATGAGCAGGGCAAAGTTTTCGCGTGCTTTTTTCAGGTTTTCGGTTTTAAAATAAGCATATCCCAATTTAAAATAATACTCGTTTAATTGCTCCTGTGTTAATTCGTAGCGATCAACATTAAGGAAACATTCCAGCGCTTTTCGGTAGTTTTTATTGGTGATATAGAGCTTGCCCAGTTCAAAATTGGCATCGTTCACCTGTGCATTCTGAGGGTAGGTTTCGATAAATTTCTCAAAACGCTGCGTTGCATCAGGATGAAACAATTGCGATGCGCATAAGGCAGCGTAATATTCTGAACCGGCTTTTATGTTTGTTTGCTCACCTGCTGACAGCTTATCAAAAATAACAAGCGCTGAGCCGTATTTAGCTTTGCTGTACAAGTCAAGGGCCTGATCGTAAGAGGCTTGCGGGTCGTTGTAAATAGCAGTTTTTTGTGCCGATACCTGTAGAAACAGGCATGTGGCAAGTACACAAACTGATACACTTATTTTTCGGGTTATATTCATATTGAAATGCTGAAAATCAGGATTAAAGGTACAGTATTAAGTCAGCAGCAGGAAGTAGGTGCCAGGCAACTTATCAACAGTAGTTATTTGAAAACTTAACGCAGCTATCGGGCGTATAGTATAAGATTATGAAGATTTGGGAATGTGCGGTTTTTGAATTGAATAAATTCATTTGGTAAACAGTGAATTATCATTCAACTATCCAAAAATGATGATTGCGCGTTTATCAAATAAAAAATCCCGGGCTGATTCAAAACCCGGGATAAAAGAAACAGTAAACAAATTGATAATTAATTCAGAATGGTAATCTTTCGTGTATCTATTAGCCGGTTCCCGGAAGTGATACGGATTACATAAGTGCCTGTTGGAAGGTTGTTTAAATCAAGTCTTTCGGTTGAAGTCTGCATGCTTCGTTTCCAATGATTGGTTTCAATGCCTGCAATATTAAAGAGACTGATATCGAGGTTTTCCGGTTTCTCAAAAGAGGTGGAAACAATTAATTGTCGTGCAAAAGGCTCGGCATATATAGATATTCCTTTCGGGAAAGTTACTCCTTCAATGCCTACTGTTCCGTAAACAAACGACAAATTATCGACCCACAGTTTGGTGCCTGTATGATTTACTCCATCAAGCGGATTGGAATTTACGATAAGGATATTCATGGTATCCGGTGCTTCCCAAACGAGGTATTCGAGAGGAACTTCGAAATAAGTCCAGGTATTAAAAGTTCCCATGGTATCTAAGGCTCCATAACCTATGGTATCCTGTACCCCGTTATTCCATTTGGTAAGTCCCCAGCCGAAAACACAGGTATCGTTATTCACTGGTTGATATTTGAAATAGCCGGTAAGTTTCTGTGGCATTCCGGTAAACGGTGAACCACCGGTAAGGGTTGCTGTTTGTGCAAAAATATCAATATTTAGCTCGCCTAAAGTTAATGCGCCCTGCATGGTAAAAGATCCTACGAAAGGGATTGTTTTAGTAACCACGGTAAGTTTGGTTGATGATGTACCTTGCTGCGGATCTGCTGTTTCCCTGGTGACAGCTGTAAAATCAAGCCCGAGAATATTCTGGTTCGAAGTGTTCCATTGGTCGGGTTCGCCATTCGACCAGGTTTCGAAACTGCCATTCGGAACCTGCTGGGCAAT
>CAZOXJ010000079.1:0-16886 GCA_964583325.1 uncultured Lentimicrobiaceae bacterium | reverse complement strand
TTTAACGTAATATCTTTTATGATCAGCGGAGAGAAAAGCTTTGACATACAGGAATGAGTATTTTCAGTTATTAATTCAAAAAAATCAGGCTAAGATAATCAAAGCAGATCAATCATATTAAATTTGGATTCAGGGAGTTTCTATTTTCAATAATCAACTCTTTAATCAAATGGAATTGAGGATATATTGAAAAAGCTGTCTGCTGACCTACAGGAAATAATTTTTCCCGGAAGGTTACAGACAGCTTAATTATTAATGCTTATCCGATAGTGTAATAAGCAGTTTATTAAACGACTTTTACTCCAAAAACTGCCACTTGTGCCTGTAAATTATAGTCGTCAGTTACCGACACAAATCGGCCTCCATTAAAAATGTAGTACCTGTATGTAGGAATGGTTGGATCAATTTTTCCGTTAACAGGATCATAGTGCAGGCAGTTACTGCAATAGCGGTACAAACGGTCGCCATCGCGCGAAGCTAGGAATTCCATAAATGCCCATCCGGTAGTCTCCCCGTCTTTATTCATTACCGGTAAATACTCAAAGAATCTTCCTTTATCGGCATATGCCGTTATGTTGTTGGTCGGAAATTTAAAAAACAATTTCCCATCCACATATGCCCGTGTAAAAGCAGGACCTACCTGAACCTTGTCGCAATAGTAGGTTTTCTCGCCTATGATTACAAAATTATCTGCAGGCTTAGCGGCTGCGAGCAGGCCGGAAGCAAATAGAACCAACAGGAAAAGAATGACTGAATTTTTCATGGCTTTTGGTTTTTTATACGTAATTATAATTCCCCGAATTGTACCGTAAAGGTATGCATCGTATTGACCATGAAGCAAATGCAATCGATAAGTATGATATAAAAAACGGTATAGCGTTAACAGTCCGATATAGTGGTTTCAGCGAAAACAGAAAGCATTTCAGCGATTAAACCCAAATTACGCCATGGCCTAATTTGGGTTTAAAGTTTCAGGGTGGATACTGCCGCTGTTCAGGAGGTGATTTTTCCCTGGCGTTAAAATTCAACGACCAACTACCCTATCCCAATTCCAGAGGCAGGCAAAGGTCAAAGAATAGTTCAAAAACGGAAGGCTATAAAAATCCTGAATCTATCTTTCCGGCTTTTTGAACTTGGGTTTTGGAACTTGGGTTTTGGAATTTGGGTTTTGGAATTTGTCCTTTACCACACCCTTACCTTTTTTCCTCTGTTCCATCCACATATTTAGCAAAGCGGCCCTGAGCCCGCGGGTGCACATGATCGTGCCGCAACCAGGGCCAGCCTCCAAATCCGGTCAGGCGGAAATCGTTTATGGCTTGCTGTATTTCGTCCTGTGTATTCATTACAAATGGTCCGTATTGTGCTACAGGTTCGTTAATAGGTTTTCCCTGTAACATCAGTAAAAAGCTTTCGGAGTTGCCATTTACAATTGTTATTTCCGCATGGGCATTTAGCTCTATTGCCTTGTACGAAGTTACTTCGTTACCTGCAACGGTCAAGGTGTTTCCTTTATAGAAATACAAACTACGGTACACGTTACCAACTGCTGTCGGAACAGTCCATTTTGCACCTGCTTCCATTTTAATAGTCCAGAAAGCAACTTCATTTTCAGGATCTGCTGCCCACGAATCAGGGGCTGGAAGGGGAGGAGTTGTATTGCCGATAGCGCCGGCAATTACATGAATGTCAACCGATTTGTCGTTTTCATCTGTAAAGGCATACACCGGAATATCTTCGTTCCATAACATTTTAAAGTGCGGCTGGGCGAACTTCTTATCTTTTGGCAGGTTGAGCCACACCTGGAACAACTCGGCAGGATTTTCGCTTTCGCGGTTCAGCAAGGGAAACATTTCGCAGTGTTGCAAGCCTGCTCCGGCAGTCATCCACTGCACATCGCCATTGCCATAGCGGCCGGCCTGTCCCCACGAATCGGAATGATCGACAAGGCCTTGCATAACAATGGTTACCGTTTCGAAACCCCGGTGCGGATGTGCAGGAAATCCGGGAACGGTTTCGCCGTGATACATACGCCAGCCATCTTTGACTGAAAAATCCTGGCCCAGGTTGCGACCTGCCAGTGAGGCTGCCGGTCCCATTTCTTCGTTTCCGGCAGGAAAATGATCGAGGTGATGCGCACAAAACAGAAACGGATCTTTTACCGGCCACATAAAGCCCAGTGGTTGTATGTTGATGATGTTGTTATTCATTTTTATGGTTTTTGGTAATTATTGATTCATAATTAATAGATAGGATAATAAGAGTTTTCAAATTAATTACTTGTTGATCCGGGTTTAAAAAAGGAATATGCTGTTTATAGGTGCTATAATTTCCTGATCATAGCATGATTGACAAAGTATAAATGGATAACAGCGGCCAGGGTGTTAACAAATGTAGAGGTCCGGATTTCCCCTGTCTTTATTTGTTCTCAATATGTATTAAACCGGGTTTTAGTAAGCTTACAATTTTTGCATGTATATCTTCGGGAATAAACGGTTTCGAAACATAGCCGTTCATGCCTGCTTCCATGCATTTTTCAATAACCCCTTTCACTACGTTGGCGGTAAGAGCAAGTATGGGTATATCGAGTTTAAGCTGCTGTCTTATTATGCCTGCAGCCGTAATTCCATCCATTACCGGCATTTGCAGATCCATGAGTATGATGTCGAAGGTGGAGGATTGCAGTATCTCAATAGCCTTCTGACCATTATCTGCGATTTTAACCGTAGTTTCCCATTTTTCGAGCAACGACTGTGCAATAATCTGATTGAATTTATTATCCTCGACCAATAAAATAGTAACTCCTTTTAAATTCATGAAAGCGGTTTTTTTTGGTTCTTTGTTTTCATCGGAAGCTTCTTTTTTTAACACAGGCAAATTTAGGGTAAAGAAGAATTTGCTTCCCGAGTCTTTCAGGCTTTCTACTTCAATGGTTCCACCCATAAGTTCGATAAGCTGTTTGCTGATAGCCAGTCCAAGGCCTGTGCCACCGTAAGTTCTGGTTATGCTTTCGTCCTCCTGCTGGAAACTCTGGAATATTTTCGAAAGGCTATCATTACTTATCCCGATGCCGGTATCTTCGACACAAAACTTAATGCTGTTAGTCATACTTGATTTCGATTGCAGGGTGCAACTCAACTCAACAGTACCTTCGGGTGTAAATTTTATGGCATTGTTCACCAGGTTAACCAATACCTGCTGCAGGCGCACCGGATCTCCGATTAAAAAGGGTGATATATTGGGATCGATGGAGTATTTCAGCTTGATATTTTTTTCTTCAGCTTTGTATTCCTGTGAGCCATATACCCGGCGGATAATCTCGTTAATACTGAAGTCAGTTTTTTCGAGAGTAAACTGGCCCGATTCTATTTTCGAGAAATCCAGAATGTCGTTGATTATGGTAAACAAATTGTCGGATGAAATATACAGGTTGCGCAGCAGCTTTTTTTGCGGAACATTAAGCTGTGTGTCGTCGAGCATATTTATCATTCCGATAATGGCATTGAGCGGTGTTCGGATTTCGTGGCTCATATTAGCCAGGAACCTTGATTTTGCGTTATTAGCTGACTCGGCAGCCTCCGTGGCCATAATAAGTTCCTTGTCGGCTTTTTTCCGTTTAGTGATGTCGCGTGCTATTCCGGTTGTACCAAGCAATATCCCGTTTTGATCGAGAATAGGTGCCCTGAAAATTTCGAACCAACGTTTTGTATCATTCTGAAGTATTATTTCTTCTACAGTTTTCTGTTTCAGGGTCAACATCACTTCTTTGTCCTGATTATCGAAATGTTCAGCCATATCTGCTGTCCAGATAGTATGAACGGATTTCCCGATTATAGTATCTGCATCCTCGATGTTAAAAGCTTCAGCAAATGGCTGATTAATAGCCAGAAATTTGCCCTCGGTATCTTTAAGCCACATCTGGTAAGGTACGTTGTTAAAAATGGCTTTCAGATAGGCTTCCCGGTTTCGGAGTGCTTCTTCATTGCGTTTGCGGTCGGTAACATTGCTTAGCAAATCGGCTAATACATGCAGGAAAGTTATTTCATCGGTATTCCATTCACGGATACTTTTAACAGAATCGAAACCAACAAATCCGAGACATTCGCCATTAAGTATCATTGGGATTGTTACAAGAGTCTTGATCGACTGAGGTTCAAGGATCTCCCGCAGATGGCTATCGGTGGGTAAAGCATTCACATCAGGAATAGTGATGATTTCACCGTTTAAATGTTTTGAAACCCATTCGGGAGCCAACTCATTTGGAATATCCTGCAGATTGTTAATTTCCTTAGTAATTCCATCATTGCACCACTCAAAAGTGTTTGACATGGTGTCAGCCTCAAAGTTATAAGAGAAAATATAAACCCGATCGAGTTCAAGTTTATCACCAATCAGCGCGAGTAAGCGGTTTATAGCGTCGTCGCTGTTTTCGAGCGGGATATTGATAAACTCAGTTGCCAGGAGGCTTAACAGGGTTTGCAGGCTAACAATTTTATTCAGTTTTTCTTCCGACAGCTTTCGCTTCGTAATATCGGTGAACGTGCCTAATACGCGGAATGAATCATTCTCGGCAGATTGGCTGATTACTTTTCCCCTGCTCAGAACCCATTTATATTTACCATTTTTACATAGCACGCGATGCTCATTAATAAATACCGGGCTTTTGCTGTTGAAATGGCTGTGCAGGTCAAGAACAACCTTTTTCTTATCATCGGGATGAATGCGGTTTTCCCACTCTTCAATTTTGTTTTTAATTTCATGTTCCTGGTAGCCAAGCATTTCCTTCCATTGTTTGGAATAGAAAACCTCCTGCGAAAGTACATCCCAGTCCCAAACGCCATCGCCAGATCCTTCGAGGGCGAACTGCCAGCGCTCTTCATTATCCCTTATGGCTTTTTCTACCTGTTTGCGTTCGGTAATGTCTCTTATAGTTCCTTCAATAAACAGGGTTTCCCCATCTTTTCCTTTATTCAGATGACTTGTGATAGATACTGGAATTAAAGTCCCGTTTTTGTGACGTAAAACGTTTTCGAAATCATTTACACTGCCATTCAGAACCAGTAACTGTATCATTTTATTCCGGCTTTCGATATCCGAATAAACCATATCAACGCTTTTCCCAATAAGCTCTTCGGGTTTGTAACCCGATAGTTTGTAAACTGATGGCGAAAGTTCAAGAATAGTACCTTTTACGTCGGAGCGGTAGTACAGATCGAGGAATGAATTAAATATTGATTCGTATTTCTCTGCTGTTTCGCGCAGGGCTTCTTCAGCTATTTTTCTCTTTGTAATATCATGACTGATACCAACAATTCCAATTACATTTCCTTCGGCATCCAGTTGAGGAATTTTATTCCCGATCAGCCATTTTTTTTCGCCCGAGGGAGTTAGCAGGTAACCCTCCCGGTTTAGTATTGACTTTTTTGTAGATATAACCTCATTATCTTCAGTGGTTGTATGGTTATATTCATCCGACGAATAAAATTCAGCATCAGTTTTTCCAATTACCAATTCAATGTTATCGGCACCAAGCAGGTGAGCTTCTGCATAGTTAAGCATGGTTTTGCGCCCTTGCAGATCTTTGAAATAAATCGGATCGGGAATATTATTTACAATTGTACGCAGCAGGGTTTGTTCGCTGATCAGTTTTTTTTCGGCCTCAATACGTTTCATTACTTCCAGTGAAGCATTGCATGATTTGGCGAATAATTCAATGACAGGAATCAGCTCTTTCAGGTGTTGGTTTTCGAACGGGATAGCCCGGCCAATGATTAGCAGCCCGAAACCCTTGAGACGAATACCATAATAATAAGTACCGTTTACTATCGAAATGAAGGTTTCAGCTTCGGGAGCGTCAGCAAGGTGTTGTGTAAATTCGTCGATAAGCTTTAAATGAGCAGGCTCTTTACGAACATAATATGGCAGTGTAATAATATCGGATGAACCGGAATTATTATTTTGCGAAACACTCACAATGGTGCATCCAAGTTTTTTTAAAAATGCCGAAGCTGCTTTTTTGATAGTTGTTTCAAGGTCGAGTTCGCCACCGATCGAAAGTGATAGTTCCAACAATACCTGGTTCCATATTTGATTTTCCATACTTAATCCTCCAATATAGCAATTACTGATGTTTTGTTGTAAAACTCAAGGTAATCGCGTCCCGAATTAGCAATTTCGCCTAACGAAAGTGCGCCTATAAGCTCATTTCCGCCTGAGGCAATTTCGAGTTCCTTTTTAAAATGATTTCCCAGAAATTGCATGCGTGTAATACAGTCAATAAAAAAAGTAAGGGATTTACTTTCTTTCGATTTATCAAACCGCGAATAATATATCATTTCAGCAATATCTCTTGATTTTTTAGCCCCTGCCAGCAGTGAGGAGGTATCCCCTTTCAATACATAAACAAATGAGTTTTGTGGTAATTCGCCAAGGCAGGTCATTACGTTATCATTGCAGCTAACGGGGTCGCGTACCAGCAGTTCGTCAGCAATCTTAACTATTCCCAGCGGATAGCTTTTTGCATAGGTTTCGAAAGTAATTTCGTGACTATTTCTATTCGATACATTTGCAATTATTTCCCTGTATACTTCAAATGCCGGTTTCCAGTTAAGCGAAACTACCGAGTTGTGTTTCGAAGAGGTAATTTTCAAAGGTTCCGAAACCGGATGCCATCCATGCGCTACTCCAACACCGCTGCCCATTTCGGCAAAAGCAAAAATAGCGGCATCCTGTAACAGGCCTTTGCCGGTAATAACACATGGCATCGGCTTAAAAGTGAGCGAGCCGGCACCTCCTCCAATATAGTTGGAAAGTAATCCGAGGTGATTGAAAGTGCTGTCGAGTAAGCTCGCAATAGTGCGGCTCATACCGTCAACAAACAGAAAAATTGTATTTCCGGCAGCAGGCATTTCCTGGCTTATTTCTTCCAGTAAATTGTCGAGGTTTATATCAGCATGGCTGATATTTTCTAATATACGGGGATTGATCTTATGTGTAAATCCGGCAACAATGGTACCCTGGTGCAGGTTTTCGGTATTGTGCAGTATTTGTGGAAAAATGCCGCCAAATAAGGGTTTACTTACATTTTTAAAGATAGTATCAGAGTTTTCGGGAGTGAAATTATTCGCTTCACAGGCAAGGATCATAATTGCCTGTATCGAATCATCAGCTTCTGCCTCCAGGAGCATTTTTTCCAGCTTAGGCAGACTACCATTTTTATCAAGTTGTATTTTCATACCTGTAACTGTAATTCTGATTATTATTATTTGGTGAATCTATGCATTTTAAGGATATAAAGAGTGAAAAGTTAAACAGATACTCCACTCTTATTGAATCAAATTATCCATTAGCCTGTCAATTGCTTTTAATAAATTTCCCGCTCATTTCGCTGTTTTCCGACTTCAATGAATAAATATAAATGCCCGGAGGCATGTTAGTAACATTTATGCTGATGGTATTTATTTCGCCCGGTATTGAGTGCTCTGTACTTTGAATTACCAGTGTGCCGTTAAGGGAGTAGATTCCGGTAAATACATCCGCTGGCTTTTCAACTTTATATTTTATGTTAAGCCATGTTTTTACAGGATTCGGGAAAAGAATTGGTTTACTGATTAATTGTCCGGAGGTACCAGCAACTGAAGGATCGTACTCAACCGCACCAATATCCGCGGCAGCCCCGTAAGGGCGTGCGGTATGGAAATAATCGAAATTCGTGTTCATGCCCTCAGCCCATGCCGCATTAATTAATGGTGAACCCTGCAGCAAACTATATCCATCTGCAGCAAATTTCGCGCTGTCGCTGTTTCGTGCCAGGTAATTGTTTTTTATCCTCACATCCGAACTCAGGTCAGGGAGCATAATATAGGCGTCCTTACCTGTAAAGCTGGTATTTCCGTTTTCGTAATAATCAAAGGCTCCGGGATTTATGATTGCATTGGAAGCTATAAGGTTATTTTTGGTAACTGTACTTACAAAACGGATACCATCAGTTTTTGGATTTAAAATGGTATTGAAAACTATGGTAAAGGCGGAGTCTGCCTGAGCAGAAATGTCGGAAACAAAAATCCCATACACTCTCCGCGTGGTATCTATTGGATAGAAGTTTTTACCTGCATCAATAATAATGTTGTTAAATATCCTTTGGCCTGCAAGCCCGAAAACCTGGATCCCCTGTCCTTTGCCCTGGCTGATGAAATTGTTGTTACAATCGCATTTGGAACCACCTCCGAGTATGATCCCCGACATTTGACCATAATATTCATCCTGGCTGTCGTATAACACAATGTTATCAAAAACCTGGCAATCCGCTGAAGCTGAACTAACCTGTATGCCATCCCAACCCGAATATTCAATAATATTCTTATATACTTTCACTCCTTCGAGCAGCGATGGCAAAAGAAGTGTATCAACTCCGTTACATTTGACAGTTTGTCCGAAATATTGTGTACTCCCTATATACAAGCCCTCGGTACCAACGTGTCCGATATAATTGTCATGGATAAGAGTGTTATACTGGGTGAAATTTCCACGCGTTGACGTAAAACTGCAATCGGGATCGGTTTTAGCATAAATACCGGCTGACTTGCAATTTTCGATGCTTACATGATCAATTTCATAATCGGAACTCATTCCGCCAATGCCTATTCCGGCTCCTTCAGCAACCTTACTGATGCGGATTCCAAAATTATTATTTTCGTCACCTGTTCCGGTAAGTCTGAAAAAGCGACAATTTACAATCGAAATACCGTAATAGTGGTCAGTGTTAATGTTAACCTGTCCGATGTCATTCATAAAAATAACAGGTTTATCTTTTTCTCCGGTAAAATTCATTATCCGGATAAAGGTTCGCTCACCGGTTTTAAATAATAGTGTATCGCCCGGCTGCACCAGATTGTATGGCGAAGCATTTGCATCAACAATTGTTAAAGCAGTATCCACAGTATAAACGTGCTGCTCACTCCATGCCCGGTTGTTCATGGAGTAAGTAAATGTGAGCACAAAAAAAGCTGTGAATATCCGTAGCATAATTATTTAATCAATAAGTTTTATTTGCCTCGTTTGGCTCTTTCCCAGTTAACAGATTGTGAGCCTTTTAAATATCTTTTGAGTCCCAGGAAAACAGATAAGTTCATGATAAAGAAGTAATATGGCACAAACAATAGTTTTATGCGGATTGAACGGTTTTCGAGGTACCATCCCAGCAGGGCTGAAAGATAGAACAGTATTTGCAGCCAGAATAGTACACTGTACAATCCGAATCCAACAATTCCTTCATCCAGAGCCAAAATGAGGCCGGTAACTATGAGGAATAACAGAGCCAAAGGAGCCAGTGTCCAGCGTAAAACCCGGTGTGATATGTATTGAAACGACAAGGTTCCGTATTTGAACACATTTAGCAGCGACCTCAATCTTACTACAGACTGAATTCCACCTGCCGATATCCTGATTTTTCGTTTCAGTTCTTCTTTCACATTTGCCGAAGCTGTTTCGATGGCATAGGCTTCGGGATCGTATTGAATGGTATAGCCTTCCTGTGCCACGCGGAGCGAGATAATAAAATCGTCGAGGATAGTATCGCGTTCCACTTCGCGATACAGATCGGTGCGAATGGCGAAAAGCTCGCCGGCAGCGCCCACAACGGAGTAAAGTTCGGCATCCCACTTTTTAAGCGTCGATTCGTATTTCCAGTACAAGCCTTCGCCGGCGCCGGCAGCAGCATCTTTTTCCTTGCTGAAAATCCGTTTTTCGCCCGACACACAACCTACTTTCGGGTTACTGAAAAGGCTTACAATTCTTCGGATGGATTCGCGGCCAAGCATGGTATTGGCATCGCAAAATACTACGACAGGTGTTTTAACAAATTTCATTCCGCGGTTCATGGCACCAATTTTCCCGTTCCTTTGCGGCAGGTGATGAACGGTTACTCCGGCATATTTCTTCAGTTCGTCAGGAGTGCCGTCGTCCGAACCATCTGTAACCCAAACCATATGAAGTTTTTCGGCCGGATAGTCCAGTTCGAGTGAGTTTTTTATTTTTTCGGCTACAAACGCCTTTTCATTGTATGCGGCTATAAACAAGGTTACATCAGGTTCATAATCCGGGGTGTGCAAAACAGGACGCGAAATGCCTGTAATGCGTTTGATTTTAATTAGTATAAACAGCAGAATTCCATACCCCACATAGGCATAAAACACTATAAAAAGCAGGAGCCAGAAAATGACAATTAATGCTAACATGATGTAGCTTATTAGGTTAGATTTTTAAGTTTACGGGCATACATATTGAATTCATCAACAATCCCGAATTCGAATTTTGCTATTCCTGAAAGAACAGAACGAATGGAATCCTTTCCGGATATTTTGTCTTCGACTATAAAAGTGATATTCGGATATTGCCTGATAAAATCTGCTGATCCCTGAAGAGCTTCAGATTCCATTCCTTCCACATCAAGTTTAAAGAGAATGTTTTCTTCTTTCCCTATTTTTAGTTTTTCGAGCATTGAATCGAATGTGCGCAATTCGCCCGAAAAGCTGTCAGTATTTCCATTCCTGTCGATGTGCGATGCACCGGTATTTACAGGATTAAAATGAAAACGAACCTTTTTGTTTTCATTGCCCAGGCCGGTATAAAATGCCTTTACCCTGCATACCATGTTGTTGAGCTGGAGATTTTTTATCATTGCAGCATAATTTTCTGCTATTGGCTCAAAAGCAAAGCAACGCATATTACGTTTTGCCAGCAATATGCTGTAATCGCCTATGCAGGCACCTCCATCGATAAATACAGTAAAATCGCTTGCCCGGCTGAGGATAAATTTTTTAACACCCCACTCATAATGGTAGTTGGCAAACTGAAAATCATTTGTATTTTTCCGGCAATAAAAAGTACCGATTGAAGTACGGATAATTCTGTTCCTAGTATGTGACGTTTTGTTTATCATATACTTAACTGACGAAATAACAGACATCAAATCGCCATGCCTGAGGTATTCGGCCAGGTATTGCATATATGTAATAGCTTTCTTCATCCGATCAGGTTTTTTATAAATGGATTAGCGGTGGAAAAATTCAGGTATCTTTTTAATAACATTGCTCAGCTTCTTGATGTACCGTTTTGATTCGCCGATAGGCCTGAGGTTTTTCCATTTGGTGCGGTTGAGGTGTTCGAAGAATATTTTACGGAATTCCTCGCGGTTGTCGTAGGTTTTATACATCGGCTTACGACCGATAAAATGTATATTGAACGGATCGGCACATTCGTCCGAAGCAAAGGCGTTCCAGCGCGGATCCAGTTCCAGCCAGCGGTTAGCCATTACGATATTTAAGCCGTACTGATCAGGATAATTGGCAAATTTTTCGTTGTCCGAAATGCATTTTACAACCGTAACGGCACTGTTCTCTTCTCTCCATTTTTTAATGTTAATAACCAGGATTCCGGTATTAAAATACTTTGTATCAGGATCAAAACCCAACTCTTTATAGTTTAAAATACCTCCCCACGAATTGCTGAACACTTTTAAACGCGGGTCCATAACAGCTGCCAGCATATGGTCGCCTATTTCAATATTCCACAGGTCCGAAATATCCCGCATCATGATCATATCCACATCCAGGTAGATGATTTTTTCGAAACGTTCGGGAATAAAATGCGGAATAAATATCCGTGTATGTATGTTTTTAGGATACGAAGTACGGTCGAACGGAATACGCATATTGTCAGGAATAGCGTCATCCATTGTAATCCAGTTCAGATGCATTTTGTCCGAAACAAGCGACGAAGCCAGTTTTTTACGGTTGCCTGAAGTGATACCGTCGTCCACAATAAAAACCTCGATGTTTTCGCCTGATTTATGGTGATGATCAACGGATTTTAAAAGTGCAGCCAGAAGAATCACATAATGATTATCACAAGCTACTATAAGTGCAATGGGGGATGTTGAATTCATAACAATGAGGTTTAAGTCTTGATTTGTATAATATCTTGTTTATGGGTTTTTACTCTACTTATGTTTATAGAAATAGATGCTTACCCTATTGTACTCCTTGATCAAACGGGTTTTTATTGCGTTTAAAAAAGTGCCGCTTCTTTCGACTGAGCGGGTGATTGTCCAGGCAGCTGCTTTTAATTGAGTAACTCTTTTTATTTTTCCGGTTTTAAGTAAGGCCAGCGCCATTGATCCGTCCTCTGATCGTGAGTTGTTTTTTATAAAGCCGATTTTTAATGCAGCTTCGCGCGGGAAACAAAAATTTACACCGCCAACAGCAAGATAAGGACGGTTAATGGTTCGCAGAGAATGGATGATGTCGCGAAAAAATTCGTAAAAAGCATAGCGCAGGCGCCATTGCCCTTTAGGCGGGATGAAAGAGTAGGTACCGGAACTGGCAATGCTTTTTTCGGCGAGTAAAGGTTGCAGCATAGTATCAACCCATGTCGGCGGATAAATGGTATCGGCATCGCCGGTAAGGATGTATTTGCCATGCGAATTTTCAACAGCAGTTTGCCGTGCAAAACCATAACCCTGTTTTATTTCAAAAACAGGAGTTATTCCGCATTTGCGAATGATTTCGGAGGTTTTGTCTATTGAATTGTTGTCAACAAATATAAATTCAACCGGATACTTGCTTTTTATTTCACTTAACGATGACAGATTCCGGAGAATATTGGATTCTTCGTTCCAGGCAATAATATTTACCGAAACCAGTGGATTGTCCGTTCGCTGAGCTGCAAATCCAGCGCTTATGCGCTTGAATATTTCCTCCGGAATATCTTCCGGATGTTGGAAGTCATACCAGTGGATACGGATATTTGATGGTACTATCGGGCGGAACATAAACTGTATTTTTTAAATATTAGTGCTGAATGCGTGTTGTAAATTCACATTAGTAAACCTGTGATTTTCCGAAATTCCTGTTCGTTAAATCCTAGCTTTATTATTAGTCTGCTCCCAATTTTTGGTATGACTCAAGTACTTTTCGAGCCGTTATTTCCCAGGAGAATTGCGGAGCGCGTAATAATCCTTTGCTTATCAGGTCTGTTCTTAAGCTTTCATCCTGAACCATTTTTATCATGGCTTCGGTTATTTCCTGGTGTTTGAAGGGATTAACCAGGTATGCAGCATCTCCTGCAATTTCGGGCATTGATTCGGTATTGGAAGTTAGAACAGGAACACCGCACTTCATGGCTTCGAGCATCGGAATTCCAAAGCTTTCGCGAAGCGAAGTGTACAGGAAAACTTTACACTGGGAGTAAACAGCCGGCAAGCTTGCATTAGGAATATAGCCTGTAAGAATAATTCTGTTTATCAATGATTTATCGCCAATTTCGTCGAGCAATTTCTGGAGTTTATCGTGCTCGTAATCCGCTACAACCAGGTAGTAATCGAAGCCGGTTTTCTTTAGAAAATCTGAAAATGCTTTTAACGTTCCTTTAACGTTCTTTTTGGGATCAGTATTTCCAAGAAAGAAGAAAAAATTATCAGGCAGGTTATATTTCTCTTTAGCCTGGTGCAATTGCTTTGCATCTGTTATTGGTTCGAAATGTTTGCCAACTCCATTATAAACCACGTTCATCTGTCGCCCGCTTTCCAATGCGAAGAGTTTATCAATCCGGGTTTTCTCCGAATGTGAAACCGTAATATTTTTCAGGCTTTTATGAACCAAATGAGGCACCACAAGTTTTCGGTAGATATTTCCAAATTTCTGGTATGGCGTGGCACTCCCCGATAAAATACGGGTGTAACTGCTTTCCATATAAATGATATCGTGAAGCGTGAGGACCAGCGGAATTTCGCAACGTACAGGAGCTGTATTGCTGGTGCAATGCAATATGCGGCACCCGGCCTCCTTTGCAGCTTTTGGCAAGGCAAGCTGCTCCCACAGCGGGTAGAAACCTCCGTCGAGTTTTACAATTTTGAAATTGGGAGTTTCTTTCAATATGGCATCATCAACATCGGGCTTTACAAAAATTACATATTCATTTTTATGGTCAATTTGCTGCAGGTTGCGTATAAGCTCCAGGGCATAAATATCCATGCCGTGTTTCTTTTCCCTAAACAAGCGTTGAGCTTCGATCGCTATCCTCATTACAGAGTTCCTTTCTTACCGTTAATATTACTTTGTGCTGTTTCCAATTACTCCATGCTGAGTATGGATAAATGTTTTATTAGCTCCTTTGAGCTTGAATAATAAGGTGAACATCAACCAGAAACCCATGGGCAAGGTTAAAATAGCCATAAGGGTTTTCTTTGTATAAAACTTTCGGTGTACCGAAAAAACAAAAGCTGCAATTACCAACGACCAGATAACAAACCAGTCAATAAAATTAAGAACCAGCGTTTCCGATATCCAATCGACATTAATAAGTGCTAAAAGCCCCATTAATGCTGTAATTATTGTAACAACTCCCAGTAAAAGGATACGGGGCGGCATAACCATCTGGTACACTTTATCGAGAAAATCGATATTCAGCCGGGTTGCGAACTGAACAATTCCGGCCCATACAAACCTCCGGAAATAGATAAACTGTGCTGCCAGCCAACGTTTGCGCTGGTTTTCGAAAACTACTTTATCCTGAACTTTTTCATCCAGTACCACTGCATCATCAAGGTATTCAATCTTAATGCCATCGCGCAGCATGGTAAGTTCAAGTTCCTTATCGAAACCGCCTATGGCTTCAATGGCCAGCATCCGTTTTTTAAACATATCATACTTAAACGCCATACCTGAACCTATCAATCCCGAAGCTAAACCAGCTACTCTATGCCCTTTACGGAAAATATGGTTGTTGATTTCTTCGCTGATCGAATCGAGCACAGCCATTGAATTGTTCATGTTTTTTGCCATCCGGTGACCTTGCACAGCTGTGAATCCGGATTCAAAGGCCTCGTTAATTTTTTCGAGGAAATCAAAAGCAATAATATTGTCGGCATCCAGTACCACAGCTACATCATAATTATCCCCAACAGCTTCCATTGCTGCATTCAACGATTTTGATTTGGTGCTCTTTTCGAATTTAACCTCAACCACTTTCAGCGGAAGTTTTTTCAATGCCTCCACAGTTTCGGGTTTAAATGAATCGGCTACAATAATTACGTCGAACGACGTAGCAGGATAGCTTTGTTTGAGTGAAGCTTCAGCAACTTCGAGGATCACAATATCCTCCTTGTAGCCCGGAATCAATACAGCCATTCGGCGGATCGACGGCGACGGATGAATTTTGCGTCGGTAAGGGAAGAGCCCCATAAAAGCAAAAAACACAAAGTAAACAGCCGCCACGCTGAGGTATATATAAACGATCAACTCGATGCTGTTAATCAGAAAATTTACTATTCCCATTGGATTATTCTATTTATTTGTTTTTAACGTAATGCTGAACTGCAGTTGCCTGCCTGGAGGAACCCGGTTTTTAATATCAATTCCGTTTCTTCTCTGCAAGCGTATCTATAATAGTATCGAAGAGCAGAGCCCGGTTTTCCCAGGAGTTCTTTTCGGCGAACTGAATTCTTTTCTTTATGTTTTCCGGGTTGTCCGATTCAATTTCGCGAACTATTGCCTTGCAAAATGCCTCTTTACCGCTGGTAAAACTGACTATGTGATTGAATTCAGGAAGGTCAGCAAAGGATGTAAGCACAACAGGTACTCCAACCGACAGGTATTCATTTATTTTTAAAGGATAAATGTTTTTAGAGTATTCATCACAGATGTAAGGAATTAGTCCCACATCACATTTTTGCAGTAAGCCCGGAACTTCATTTGGTTTTACCGGCGGTTTAAATTTCACATTCGGATATACCGATAGTCGCTGTTGAATAGTTTTATTCATTAATTCACCGATGAACTCAAAATCGTAATCGGGCAGTTGCTGCACTGAATATTCGATGGTGGCTATGTCGAACCGCTGATCGAGGCTGCCGATGTAACCGACTTTCTTTCTTTCACCGGTATTATTTACACCGGTTTTTGCAGCCTGGTTAAAAATTTTGAAATCAACACCGTTTTTAACTACATACATCTCAGTATTAAATTCCCTGAGGGAAGAGGCCAGAAAATCGGAAGTAACAATTACCCCGTCGACCTGCGCTGCAAAACCTTGATCGGCAACGGTTGCTCTTTGACCGTAACGGCCTGTATTTGGTCCATCGTAGCAGTAAAATATGTGGAGCTTTTCTCTTATTTTCCCGATAAGGTTTCTGCCATAAATAGCATTGTAGGCATTGATGCAAACCGGATTATCCATTTTTAATTTCCGGAGTGCACGCCTGATTGACCTGGCATAAATGTAACTGTTGAGTTTTAAGAGAAGCGTATAAAGGCTTTCGATTTTAATAAATTCGACAGGAAGTACCGGCGGAATAACAAGATGATAAACAGAGGTGTCAAAATTGGTTTGTTCAACTACAAGCCTTTTCGACAATCCCAGCATTCTTTTAACAGGCGCTCTCCCATTCCCCAATAATGTTGAAATTAAATCTTTCAGCGTAAAAGGATACTCGACGAATAATACAGTATTGCCCTTAGCAAGTAACGACATGATCTGAACCGTAGATTTTGTATAAAATCCTTCCCAGGTTGTATTCGAAACACACACTATGTTTTTATGACTGATCATTTTTTCAATTTTGTAAAGCGGGGCAGCTGTAAGTCCGTTAGCAGATTAGTTGATTTGTTATTATTCCGAAGTATTGTTTATTATTTCATCTGTTATTATTTATTTTTTTACGGGTCAGATGGAATACGCCAGATTGATCACAATATCATCTTCGGTTGGTGATTTAATCCAATCATGGCTATTTCATGCTGCGGATTTTATCCCTGACTTTCAAGGCAAATTTTCGCATAAACGGAAAGTATTTCCCGCTTTTTAAATTATAAAATACCGACTCGGAATCGAAA
>CAZOXJ010000078.1:5744-16992 GCA_964583325.1 uncultured Lentimicrobiaceae bacterium | reverse complement strand
AGGAAATTTGTGCTCGAAGCTGAATATTTTACCGGCTCATCTCCTTTCGATTTTATTCTGATCGATTCATTACATGCTGTGCTGCAGGAAGGCCGTGGTGGCGGACTTAAAGCCGTAAGCGGTAATGTTACCACATGGAAAGTGACAAAAAACGAGAAGAAGAAGCGGGTTTCGATACATGTTGGCATCAGGACAATCGGGAGTGTTTATACTGTTTTTATGGAGATTGATGCTGCCGGTCATACAATAGCCAATTTTAGTTCAAACGTATCTTTAACAGGGTATATCACATCAATTTCGGAAGGTACCATGTATAAAACCACACCTTTATAATTGTTTCCGGATACTCATCCGGAAAATTTTCTCCTTGCTTTTACCACCCTATTTTTGTAATTTTAGAAGGGTAAAAGTCATAGTTATGTCAACAGATTTTAAGTGCCCGCATTGCTATAACCTGTTAAATGTAGGCGACAATGTCGTGTTTTCGACACGCAACAGTTGGGGTAAGCGTGGACTGATTATCCTGCACCCGGATTTAGGCAATTATACAGTGGTAAAGCATCCTGCTTTCGAAGTGATGGAAGGAGAGCAGCTGGAGTTTTATTGCCCGTTTTGCGGCAAACAACTCGTTTCGGAGCGTCATGAAAATCTCGCTAAAATTATGATGAAAGATGAAGGCGGCCGCGAATACGAGGTTCACTTTTCGCGCATTGCCGGTCAGCACTCAACCTACAAAATCATTGGCGAAAGTATTGAGATATTTGGGAAAGATGCTTCCATGTACCTCGATTCACCTGACAAAGGCTTCCTTGGATTGTTATGAAACCAGGATGTAAACTTGCCTGGATAGTGCTGTTTGCGGTTGCAATGGGATATCTCGAGTCGTCTGTAGTTATATATCTCAGGGCATTGTATTATCCCGAAGGATTTAATTTCCCGCTCAAGCCAATGGCGCCGTCGGTTGTTATAACCGAACTATACAGGGAAGCAGCCACTCTGATTATGATACTTTCCATTAGTGTTCTGGCTGCAAAGATCTGGCTGCACAGGTTTGCCTGGTTCCTTGTAATTTTCGGAATATGGGACAGTATGTATTATGTATTTCTCAAACTGCTGTTAGATTGGCCGGAATCGTTGCTTACCACTGATATACTGTTTCTTTTGCCATCCATATGGGTAGGTCCGGTGCTGGCACCGCTTATAAATTCAGCTACCATGTTACTGCTTGCTTCAGTAATACTAATAAGCAGAAAAGGAGTTTTGCCAATTACGCGACTCACTAAATCCGAATGGGTATTGCTTATCCTGGGTTCAATCCTGATATGGATTGCATATATAAAGGGTTATTGGTTTTTTGCGCTTCACAACAATCATACTACTATTTCAGGCGAAATAACATGGCGTGAATTTGTAACCGTACTTCCTGCTCAGTATGTTCCCGGTCCGTTCGATTGGATGTTATTCGGAGCCGGGTTACTGATGCATTTTGGTGCAATATTGCTCATTATTTTCAGGACCAGGCCGCGCTAACGTTCGAACGCTCTCATTACTGGCAATACTTTTGCATGATGTTGGTTATTTGCTGATTTTGTCATACGCCTTGCATTTTTAATTTCCAGATTCCTGAAAGTACAAACTTTGTTCGTTTTGCGGATACGGAATGCTTGCCTGCTGCAGGCAGGGATTTATGTATTTATATGAAATAATTACAAAGATATTATTTTGGAGGGTTTTGAATTTATTGAACTAAGCGAAGGGCTTCCCTTGGTAGCGGGCAAAAATTCCTGCAATTCTATTGCTAAAAGCCTAATTATTAACTAACTTTATAGTGATGTTTTGTGTTAATTGACGTTTGGATCTAAAACAAACGGGTTCTGTTTTACTAAATCACTTGGATAAGCTACTTTTTATAGAACCAATTAACTTTCAGCCTTATGAAAACAGTTCAGGTTTCGTTGATTTACCTGGTATTAACAGGTTTCTTACTGGTTGCTAACTTTGAGTGTACTGATGACGACCTTTCGGGAGGTTGTAATTCCAATCGTAAAATTATCTCCAAAAGAGGTGAACTTCTTGTAAACGGAATCACCATGTGGCAATTCAATGTTGCCAATGAAAATGGCGCTGTGCCTGATGCAGAGAAAAATTGCCATGCTAAAATGCAACTTGAGTTTTGGTTTAAAGATAAAACTCTCGCCAAAACCACAGAGAAACCTCCAATTTCTATTGTGTTTTTTGGAGGTGGCGGTTTTTTTGATCCAGGCTCGGTAGCCGTATATTCGAAAAAGATGTATGACAGTACTTATTTATGGACAGCCTATTGCGATCAGGCAGCAAAAAATGCTTCTACAAATCCAATTGACTATGGAATTTCTGTTGCCTGGGATTTTAATCAGCTATTGAATCTTCATGATGTCGTGCTGGAAGGCATGATTGATTACAGAGAGTTTAAAGGGGATATTAAGTAAAATCTGTTCGCTGCCTGCTGATGCTTTTACCGTGCAAACTCTCTCACGGCAGGGCTTCGCTGTTTTACAAATAATCTTTTATCAATTCTTGGATTTCCTTATCAGTGATAGACTCTTTATCGCCTTTGCTGTATATTGAAAATAGCAGCACAGTTGTATCAATAACTTTTACAAACGACATTACCCTTGCCCCGCCGGATTTTCCTTTGTTTTTAGAGGCGATTGCCAGACGTATTTTATAAATATCATTGCCCAGTGGGGTTCCTAAAGTAGGGTTTATTTCCAGTTTAGTAAAGAGATTGCCCAACTCGACTTTTAAAGAAGGATATTTTTTTACCAGTTTCGTGGCTTCTTTTTTAAAGTTTGGCGAGAGTTCAATATTATAGATCATTCAAAAAAGCTTTAGCTGGTGAAGTTTTTAGTTTGCTTTTTTTGAAAAGCTGTACTTCTTCGAGGCCTGCTTTCAGGTTTTCTAAAACATCTTCCCTGGTTAAGTCTTCATCTGTTTCTATTCTTTTTACATAATGAAGGCTTTTGGCCAGTTGCAAAAAGTGGCTGTATTCTTTATCGGTGGTATATACGGTTACGTGTCTCATGCTATTTATCCTGTTTTGATCTTTGTTAGAAAATGCCAGTGCTTCCCTTTTACAAAATTACATAAAAATTCGGACGATGAGTCTATGCAGAATACAAATTGATTTTCTGAGTCTGGATAACACACTACCTTACAAATTTCCTTACCGAGAGTTATCCTTTCGCGAGTTGATAGTTATGTGCTGATTTTATTTTATACTTCGCAAATCTAATTTCCATAATTTTTTGGTACAAACTTGTTTGTTTAGCTGTGGTTGAAAAGTCAAATGTTTTGACGATGAATAGTTAGAGTATTCTATTAGAGAACTCATAATTTTTAAAACTTCGGGCAAGTGTTATCGTGGTAGCGGGTTAGTAAAATAAAAAAAACCGGGAAAAGCCCGGTTTTTCTAATAGTTGAAATTCAGTTTCGTTATTACCTCGTAATCGAAATTTTCTTCGAAATAACCTGGGTTCCTGTGTAAATCTGAAGGATATACATTCCCGGATCAAATCCCTGTGTTAGTATTTTCAGGTTGGTTGCTTTATTGCTGTTGCGGTAAACTACTTTTCCGATAGTATTGATAAGACGTACCTCATCAAATTTAACAGGAGCAACTACATTAATGATTTCGTTGGCAGGATTAGGATAAACCCTGTATGCAGCCTCATCCGTATTCGGAACACCTACAGTGAGCCATACTGTTGTGCAGGTTTTAAGTGATTCGCCAAGATCGTAAACAGCAGTAACACAGTAATTCTGAGGACCGTTTGCTACCGGATAATCGTGGTATTGCCACGAAGGTGTATTGGCTAACAGTGTGTCGTTACGGTAAATATTGTAGCTTAAAGGCACTGTTGCCGGCTCGCTCCAGGTAATGTGAACACTGTTATCCAATGGCTCGGCAACTAAATTTGTAACAGGACTAAGTACTGTAAAAGGCTGAAGCAGACCAATAAATTTAAACATTCCGCCGGTGGAAGCATCTACATTAAATGTTCCTGCCCATCCGCAATGATCACTTACAAAGTCAACGGCCAGAAACTGATCGCTTTCGGTACCACCGGCATGTGCCCATGAATGACCTCCATCGAAACTGTATGCCGCTCCAAGAACGCGTGCTGAATTCGATTCGGTACTAACCCAGGTATTTTCTGTATTAGGCACATAGCAGAAATCAGCTGTTCCTATATCTCCGGTTGAAGTAACTTCTGTCCAGGTTACACCGCCATCAAAAGTTTCGCTGAAAGTTCCGGTAGTTCCCTCACTCTTATTCTGTGCAAGACCGTGTAATTCGTTACGGAATTCAATATCAACGTAGGTGGCTGAGCCCAGAGGTGTTGTTGAAACAGCCCAGTTCAGCCCTTTGTTGTTACTGCGGTATACGCGGCCCATATTGGTGCCGAACCAGATGTTATCGCTATAAGCAGAGTAATAACCAACAATTCCGAATTCACCTGTAAGCGGATTTGCTATATTGGCAGCCGGAACTAATGTCCAGGTTGTTCCTCCGTTGGAAGTTGTGTATAGTTCATATTCATTATTTATTGGATCACCCATACAAAATCCATCATTTGCATTGAAAAAATGGACTACATTAGGGAAAGATGAAGCATTGCTGAAAGAAGCCGATGCCTGGCGACTCCAGGATGTTCCACCGTTTTTGGTTACATAAATACCCATTGGTAAACTGCCTGAAGTTCTGTACATTGGAACATAGGCCGTATCTTTGTTAAGAGCGAAAATCATGGCTGGTTCAAGTCCGGCTGCACCGCCTATGATTCCCTGAGTCCAGGTTGTTCCGCCATTAACAGTTCTGGTATATTCCTGAATAGCTGCAGTTCCTCCGCTGCCGTCATATCCGGTAGCCCAAACTACATTTGAATCAACAGCGTGCATAAATTTAATACCTCTCGAAGCTGTTGCAAATCCACTTGCTTGTGGAATCCATTCGCTTAGGTTTACTGTTACTTTATGGAAAACAGTATCAGTTGCATTAATAGCTTCAACTTTTAAAGAGTGAGCGCCAAGACCTGCCGAGGCAGTAGCCCACGGGTAGGTAAAGGTAGTTTGAGTGGTTGTAAAAACAAGCTGATCGTTAATGTATAATTTAACGGCTGATGGTGTACCTTCAACAACTGAACAGTTAATATCCAGTTGCGAACCGAAAGGAACAAGAGACGATTCAGGAAGATCGGTGAACCTGACAATTAAATCTGGATTACCAGGAGTAATACCGCAAACAACTGCGAATGTGGTAGCGTTAAATGTGTATCCACCGGCAGAAATGGTTGAGGTTACAGTGAAATATCCGTTCGACGAACCTGACCAGCCCCAGTTCATATGAAATTTATTGTCGCTGTTGCGGTAACCGTCGCAAACCCAGGCATGGCCTCCACCGGAGCCGCTGCCTGAAAAGTACAACGGACGGCTGGCATCAAGTTCTGCTTTCAGCAAAGCAACCCAGGTTGTATTGGTGTATTCTGATTTTGCAGTATACCTTATGGTTGACTGATCATAATTGAAATAAGTAGCCATTGCCCACGGAACGTCCTGTGAAAAGGCTCCGGAGCCATCGGGCGCATAGTTCATATCAACTGCAACACCGGCATGACGAAGAAGAGTGGCAATTTCGGTATAACTTCCGCTGTTGGCCGAATTGCCCATACCGCTGAAATTATAGTTGGTAACACCAAAGTTTGCAGTTTGAGTTCCGTAGGTCGGGTGATTGTATGAATGTGATAAAACTCCTTTTGCAGGGAAGCTATGATACTTCATCACTTGGCCCATAGTAGTTGCAACACAGCCTGCCCATGCTTTTCCGCCAGGTCCGCCTGCAGCTGTTGGACAGTAAAAGTTATACCATTGTCCCTGGTCCCAGGTTGTTGTTAACAAAGGTGTAACATCAAGAGTAGCAGCATCGGTGAAAAAACTGTTATTTAAAATACTGTTCCAATCACCAATTGTTGCACTGTTGTCAAGGTTCGATGAAACAGCAAATGCAATTTCTTTGCTGTAACTGTCGAACATAAATTTAACAGATGGATTTGTAATTTCGTTTTCAATAAATCCCTCGTTCGACTGTGCAAGAACGGGAACTGCAGCGTCATCGGCCGAAACTACTACAAAACCACCACCAACGTAATTGAATACATAATACGTGGTAATTCCATCGTAAGATTTGCTGAAACTGCTTTCGACAGCTTGCATCGACTTGCCAGAATACTGTGCAAAATAATTGTTGGCCACCTGGCTGGCTTTTTCCATGGTAACGGATTTGCCAAAAGCAAAAGTTACAACCAGAAGACTGAATAAAAGTGTAGTTAGCTTTCTCATTGGTGAAATTTATTTGTTATTTGATTGGTTATTAGCAGTGTATGGATGTGTTTTAGGGACGCAACCGCGATGATGGGTGTTGGTCTTTTTTGCTTTTTATCTGAAATAACCAATTTATGGGTATCAAAATAATAAGCTTTTAAATTCCCCTTGGTTACTTTGTGGTTGGTGATAAAATAATCTGCAATCAAGTGATTAGGATGCAAATATATTATTATTACAAATATAAATGTAAGGACTGGAAAAAAAAACGAGGTTTGAAGGGATTGAATGGATTGACGGGATTGACGGGATTGAAGGGTTTCTTGTTTCTTGTTTCAAGTTTCAGGCTTGAAGGGATTGAAGGGTTTGAAGGCTGCAGCGAAGCGGAAGGGTGCAAGGTGCCAGTGAAGAGTTTCGGCTTTGGGCCTTGGAAATTGGAATTTGGGCCTTGGAATTGTGCCTTGGAATTTGGAATTTGGATCTTGGGACTTGGAACTTGGAATTTGGATCTTGGGACTTGGAATTTGGTATTTTGGAATTTGACTACCCCGTCGTAACCAATACTTCCTTAATTTAGTGCCGCCAAACAAAACTCATGTCTGTACGAACTATCTTGTACCATCCTGTTTCAGGGAAAACCAATAATCTTCTTCTTTTCTTTATTGCACTGGTTCCTGCATTAGTACTGTTCCCTTTTCCGGTTTCAGTGTTTGCGAATGGAATCGATCCGCCGCTGGCATGGGTTTTCAATTTCATGATAAGAGGAAATAGTGCGTTGGGGAAAGAGATCATTTTCCCACATGGACCCCTGGCTTTTTTGATGTACCCATTGCCCGTAGGTTCAAATTTGTGGATTGCGGTAGCCATTCACCTGGCAGCACGTATTTTTATGGCCTATTGCCTGCTGAAACTTGCTACCCGAAAACCTTTGGGTTACATGGCTTTCGCGCTTGTTTCGTCATTTGTTTTGCTTGCAGTCAACGATTTATTGCTTACACTAGTCCAGATTATTATCCTTTGTTATCTCAATTTTTTCGAACGCCGGAATGTAACCTGGCTTTTTCCTGCCCTTATTCTAACTCCTCTGGCATTGTATATTAAAGCGTTTGTTGGAATTGTGAGCATGATAATCACATTGTCGTTTGCCGGAATAATGATTTACCGATCAATTATCGGGCTCGAAAGCAGGCACCGCTTATTACTTTTCCTCATCATACCTTTTATCCTGGTACTTGTCTGGCTGGGATTGTATGGAGACTTAACCGGCTTGGCCGGCTATATGAAAGGTATGGTTTACCTGGCTGCTGATAATTCGGCGGCGGTGGCTGTGTATCCGCTTAACAACTGGTGGATCACAGGCAGCGCTCTAATTGTCGGACTTATATTGATTCTTATTAATGTAAGGAATGTAAAACTATTGCAGTTTGCAATTCTGGCCGGACCAGCGCTTTTCGCGATATGGAAATATGGCATGGCCCGCGAAGATTATCTGCATACGTCGATGTTGTTCGTTTTTGTAATGTTTACTGTGTTGATATACATAATTTTAACAAGTAAATTCAGTATTGTGAACAGCGTGCTATCCTTATTAATTATTGTTCTTTTTTATTTTACCCTTCAGAAATCATACTATTTCGAACCTTTCAAAATCAAAGTAAACGGTTTACAAACCCTGGTTTCGAAAGCTTTGAATAACAGTTACTTTGCTGATACTTGTTCTGATGCTTCCGAAAAAGCGATAGTGCGCAATAAACTGGATAAAGAAATACTGGATTTGATAGGAAATGCAAGTGTTGACATTTATCCATGGGATTATTCGTATGTCGCCGCAAACAATTTCAAATGGCAGCCACGACCTGTAATTCAAAGCTATGCAGCATACACCCGTGAACTCGATCAGCTGAATGCAAAGCATCTGGAAAGTAAAAAAGCACCTGATTTTATTCTTTGGGAACTTCGCAAAATTACCCGCGACATTCACGGAGGTACCCTCGAAAGTATTGATGGACGCTATTTGCTGAACGACGAACCGGACGCGTTACTGGCAATGCTAAGCAGGTATGAACTTGCAGCAGTGCAAAAAGGTATTTTTCCGGTTTTGGTTTATAAAAAACGGACCAATGCATTAAAAAGTAATGTTAAAATTATTCAGCAAACGAAAGCCAGCTGGAATACCTGGATCGATGTTCCGGCTACCGGGGGCGGAATTCAAAGGGCTTCTGTGGATATGCAGCGCAACCTTTCGGGAAAAATAAAAAGTTTCGTTTATAAGGATGAAGTTGCTTTTGTGTATTATATGCTCGAAAACGGTGATATACGCATGTATCGAATTGTTCCCAAAAATGCGGCTTATGGGCTGTGGATCAATCCTTTATTAATCAATCCTGAAAATGGAATGGAATCAGTAAGGGTAAGCAAAATCATGTTCCATTGCTCCGACAGGCAAATGATGAAGGATGAAATTGCAATCCGTTGGGAAGAGGTTTGGTTTTCGCAAAACCAACCAGGAAATGCAGTTGTTTCGGAGAATTATTATCCTGTTCACTCGTTTTTCGGCATTTCTGATACGAGCTATCCAACAACCGTCCTTACGAGTGAAAACACTATTGAAAACGCAAGTGCTTACTGGTCAGTGCCGGATGCATCAAAAGTAACAAAAACAGGCCGTAACGCTTCATTCCTATTAGAGCAGGGAGCATACTCTGTTTCGTTCGAATATAATTTGGATTCACTCTCTGCAAATCCGAAAGGATATATTGTTCGGGCCATTGTTTGGGCAAAAGCTGAATCCGAAGCCAAGGCAGCGTATGTAATTTCTGTTGAAAAGGAGGGAAAATCTTTTCTCTGGAAAGCCGTTGAAGCAGGCGATTTTATCCACGACCGCCAAGCCTTTAATTTTGTGACAAATTATGCGGTTATTGACAATGAAATCCTTCGCGAGCCAGGTTTGAAATTAAAAGTGTATGCCTGGAACACCGGGAAAGAGGCTGTCCTTTTGGATGATTTTTCGGTCAGGATCGAGCGGAGGTAGTCTTCGGCGAAGAGCCAAATTCCAAGACCCAAATTCCAAGTTCCAAATTCCAAGGTCCAAATACCAAGATCCAAATACCAAGGGACAAATTCCAGGATCCATACTAAGGGACAAAGTTGGGGTTTCATATATCGAAAGAATTGACAAATCAGGTCTCGATTTTTAACAACAATGCTTAGATTGACTTGAAGTTTGATTTGTGGTGTTAATTTTTTACAAAATCGCCCTTCTCAGCGCTATGGAATTTAGTTTTTGGATTTTTAAATTAACGAAGTACGATTAACGAGGTACTATTTAGGACTTGGATCTTTGATTTTGGAATTTGAATAATTCAGCATTTAAACTAAAAATCCCCCTTCTTACCCCCCTTGGAATTTGGTTTTTGGTATTTGGAACTTGGGTCTTTTTTCCTTCAAACCCCAACCCCTAAACCCTAACTCCCGATCATAATTCCACATTCTAAAAATTACTACCTTTGCACCCCTGCTTTGGGGCAGGTTAATTTATCAATCTCCGAAAATACTGCAATACAATGTTTGAAAGTCTAAGCGACAGGCTCGACAGAGCGTTTAAACTGCTGAAAGGCCATGGCTATATCACCGAAATCAATGTGGCCGAAACCCTCAAAGATGTCCGTAAGGCATTGCTCGATGCCGACGTTAGTTATAAAGTTGCCAAGGAATTTACCGATACGGTAAAAGTGAAAGCGCTGGGACAGAATGTTCTCACCTCGGTTTCGCCTGGTCAGCTGATGGTTAAAATTGTTCACGATGAACTTGCCGAACTTATGGGCGGCGAAAAAGTGGAAATTAATCTCAAAGGCAGTCCGGCCGTGATTTTAATGTCAGGACTTCAGGGTAGTGGTAAAACCACTTTTTCTGCAAAACTGGCAAGTTACCTGCATACCAAAAAAGGAAAAAATCCTTTGCTGGTTGCATGTGATATCTATCGTCCTGCTGCTATTGACCAGCTTAAAGTGTTGGGCGAGCAAATCGGGATTGAAGTATATGCCGAGCCCGAAAATAAAGATGCTGTTAAAATTGCACGTAATGCGCTAAATCATGCTAAAGATCGTGGTTTCAATGTTGTGATCATCGATACTGCCGGTCGTTTGGCTATTGATGAGCTGATGATGAACGAAATTTCGGCTCTCAAATCAGCCTTAAATCCACACGAAACACTTTTCGTTGTTGATGCCATGACCGGTCAGGATGCAGTTAACACCGCCAAAGCGTTTAACGATAAGCTTAATTTCGATGGAGTTATACTTACCAAACTCGATGGCGATACCCGCGGTGGAGCCGCACTTACTATCAGGTCGGTTGTAAACAAACCCATCAAATTTGTCGGTATCGGCGAAAAGATGGATGCCATTGATATGTTCTACCCCGAACGTATGGCCGATCGTATCCTTGGTATGGGTGATATTGTTTCACTTGTTGAGAGAGCACAGGAGCAATACGACGAAGAGTCAGCCCGCAAACTGCAGAAAAAACTTGCCAAAGATCAGTTCAACTTTAATGATTTCGTCGATCAGATCAGGCAAATCAAAAAAATGGGTAATGTCAAAGATCTGATGAGTATGATCCCGGGAATGGGTAAAGCCATCAAGGACATTGATATTGACGAAAATGCTTTCAAAGGCATTGAAGCCATTATCCAATCGATGACACCCCTTGAAAGGGAAAATCCGGCTGTACTTAACGGTAGCAGGCGCAAAAGAATTGCACAAGGAAGCGGGACTGATATTCAGGAAGTTAACCGTCTTATCAAACAATTCGACGATACACGTAAAATGATGAAAATGCTCACAACCGGCGGTGCACAGAAAATGGCGCAGCAGATGAAGAGCGGGAA
>CAZOXJ010000078.1:3567-5644 GCA_964583325.1 uncultured Lentimicrobiaceae bacterium | reverse complement strand
AAATGCTCACAACCGGCGGTGCACAGAAAATGGCGCAGCAGATGAAGAGCGGGAAAAGAAGGTAGAGAAGGTTGAGAATTTTGAGAGGACGGGGAGACTAGGGGACAAGGAGACACGGGGACAAGGAGAGGGGCGACAAGGCGAGGGGCGACAAGGAGACAAGGCGAGGGGCGACAAGGAGACAAGGCGAGGGGCGACAAGGAGACAAGTAGAGGGGCGACAAGGAGACAAGGCGAGGGGCGACAAGGAGACAAGTAGAGGGGCGACAAGGAGACAAGGCGAGGGGCGACAAGGAGAAGGGCGACAAGGGGACAAGGAGAGGGGCGACAGGGAGAGGGGAGAAAGTGCGATTTGCGATTTGGAATTTGGAATTTGGTTTTTGGGATTTGGAATTTCTAAGTTTGAACGCACAGCAATTGAACATTGAACTCTTCAAACACTTCAACCGAGCGTAGCGAGCTCAGCGAAGCTAAACCCGAAACCCCTGAACTTTTTATAACAATTATCTCAAATGGAAATTATTGACGGCAAAATAATTGCTTCAAAAATTAAGAAGGAACTCGCAGCTAAAAGTGCTGAAATTATCGACAGAGGCGACCGTGCCCCGCACCTGGTTGCAGTGTTGGTTGGTGAAGATGCAGCCAGCCAGACCTATGTCAACAGCAAAGAAAGAGCCTGTAAAGAGGTAGGTTTCACTTCAACAATTTATCGGCTGGAAGCAGATTGCACTGAAAAAAAACTACTCGAAATCATTGATTTCCTTAATAACGACGACGAAGTGGATGGATTTATCGTTCAGCTTCCTTTGCCGGCTCATATCAATGTGCAAAAAGTTATAAGCAGCATTAATCCGGATAAAGATGTGGATGGTTTTCATCCCGTCAGCCTCGGTCGTATGATGCTTGGCGAACCGACTTATCTGCCTGCAACACCTTATGGTATCATGCAGTTGCTCGAGCACAGCAATATCCAAACCAGCGGTAAACATTGCGTGGTTCTTGGTCGTAGCAATATCGTCGGAACTCCAATCAGTGTTATGCTTTCGCGAAAAGCTAACCCTGGAAATTGTACAGTAACTGTTTGTCATACCGGTACTAAAAACCTGAAAGAAATAGCCGCAACTGCTGATATTCTTATCGCAGCCATGGGACAGCCTGCATTTGTAACTGCCGATATGGTAAAAGAAGGTGCAGTTGTAATTGATGTTGGTATCCATCGCATTGAAGATACCAGCGAAAAAGGATACCATATCATCGGCGATGTGAAATTCGATGAGGTTGCACCCAAATGTTCGTTTATAACTCCTGTGCCTGGTGGTGTAGGTCCTATGACTATAGTTTCGCTGTTGATGAATACGTTTAAAGCGTATAATAGAAGTGAAATGTGAATAGTGAAAAGTGAAAAGTGAATAGTGAATAGTGAAGAGTGAAAAGTGAAAAGTGAAGAGTGAAAAGTGAATAGTGAAAAGTGTTGCTTCGATACGCTCGCAATGACAGTGGATATTGAATAATAAACAGTAACTCAATAATTTGAAAACAGATCCTACAAACCAAGGTAAATTACTTCCATTGATGGAGGACTTCTACACCATTCAAGGTGAGGGCTTCCATACAGGGAAAGCTGCCTATTTTCTGCGTGTTGGTGGTTGTGATGTAGGATGTTACTGGTGCGATGTTAAGGAATCGTGGAACCCGAAACTTCATCCGCTTACCGATACTGATGAAATTGTGAGCCGTGTAACCGGTAATCCGGCTGCCACGGTAGTTGTTACCGGTGGCGAACCTTTGATGTATAATCTTGATTACCTGTGTGAGAAGCTTAAAAAGCAAGGATTGCAGGTGCACATCGAAACCTCCGGTTCGCATCCTTTCAGTGGTTCATTCGACTGGGTTTGTCTTTCCCCCAAACGGAAAAGTCCTCCGAAATCAGAAATTTTTGAAAAAGCCAGCGAACTGAAAGTGATAATATTCGATGAAACCGATTTCGATTGGGCCGAAGAAAACGCAAAACTGGTTGGTCCCGATTGCTATCTTTGCCTTCAACCCGAATGGAGCCGTATGAAGGAAGTATTGCCCGG
>CAZOXJ010000078.1:1178-3467 GCA_964583325.1 uncultured Lentimicrobiaceae bacterium | reverse complement strand
CCGAGGGGAGACAAGGTGAGGGGAGACAAGGCGAGGTATTTTGATTATTTCCCTGCTGATTAAGACTTACCGGAGTCTTCGGAGTAATACCTTAAACTTTATTGTATGCTCACAAATTATTCGCTTCCTATAGCATTATACAATATAAAGCTTTCATTTTGCGTTTATTAACCTAGTATAACACAAAGCAATGAAACACGCAAAACCCTTCCTGCTTATTCTGATTTTCTCAGCAATTATATCTATACTTGGATTTATCGTTGATATGGATGAGCGCTACCCGGATATCATGGTCAACATAAAGGATGTACTGCTGATGACTGCTTTGATATTTTCAGCTGTTTCAATACTATACCTGATTTATCTCTTGTTTGCCGGTTTAGTTGCAAAAAAGCAGCATTAGAATTTTCCCTTCCTTTTTTAGCTTTCTGAGAGATTTTAAAAAGTTCGGCATACTTTCGGCTATATAAAACCGTTTTTTAACTGATATTTCAACCAAGTACCGTATTTTCGCGCTAAAACCTGCTGCTGTATGAAATCAATCCGATTTGCACTAATTTTTTCACTATTCACGATATTGAGTGTTTCCTTATATGCACAGACAGGTAAAACTCGCTCCGAAAAGCAATTCGACAAAGCAGTTCAACTATATAACCGTCACGATTTCGCCAACGCGCTCCGGGCGGTTGATGAATTAATTGCCGATGATCCGGCGTTTGCCAAAGCCTGGCTACTGAAAGGCGATATGTTCAACGATCTGAAAGAGTACGATAAAGCTGTTGTCGCATACACTAAGGCGGTTGAGATTGACTCTACCGTTTTTCCACCGACCTACTACATCATGGCCAACCTCTATTTTGATATGGAAATGTATGCTGAAGCCAAAGTAAACTACTTGAAATACTTAGCTTTTAATCCTAAAATTCAGGATGAACTTAAACGCACTGCCACAAATATGCTGTTATGTGATTTTCGGATCGGAATGATGAAAAACCCGGTTCCGTTTAATCCGGTTAATATTGGCCCAAACGTAAATTCAAATGGGTATGAGTATATAAATGCCGTAAGTCTTGACGAAGGCCAGCTCTATTTTACCCGAAAAGGTTCGGATATTAAAAGTGATGAAAGTTTTTATCGATCCATATCAGCACGTTCGGTGGCAGGTCAGTTAAACTGGAGTCCGGCAATCGAAATCGGAGCTCCTATCAATACCCCCGGAAACGAGGGTGCGTTATGTGTTTCCCCCGATGGAATGACTATTATTATCACGTGTTGCAGCCGCCGTGATTCGTATGGAAGTTGCGATTTGTACCTTTCGCACAAAGCGGGCAACAACTGGTCGGAGCCCGAAAATTTAGGCGAACTGGTAAATTCTACTGCATGGGAGTCGCAACCCTGCCTGGCTGTTGACGGACGCACTTTGTTTTTTGTATCGACTCGTCGCGGTGGATTTGGTGGTTCGGATATCTGGAAAAGTGTTCTCCAGGACGACGGTTACTGGGGAGCACCTGTAAACCTTGGTAACACGATTAATACATCTTCAGATGAGATGGCCCCTTTTATTCATCCCGATGGTCGCACACTTTATTTTTCCTCGCGTGGTCACATGGGTTTGGGCGGCGCCGATCTGTTTGTTTCGCGCCTCGATAATGCCGGAATCTGGCAACAGCCTGAAAATATTGGATATCCGGTTAATACCAAACGCGATGAAATCAACCTGATCATCAATGCAAAGGGAACTGAAGCCTTTATATCTGCTGAGCGGGAAAACGGTTTCGGAAACATTGATATTTACCGTTTTGAACTGCCTGAGCAATCGCGGCCGGCATCCGTATCGTATGTTCAGGGAAAAGTTTATGATAAAAACACATTGCTGCCTTTAAAAGCAGCTATTGAGCTTATCGATATGCAAAAAAATACCGTTATTGTCAATTCCACATCCGATCCGATAACAGGTGAATTTCTGATGAGCCTTCCGGTTGATAAGGATTATGCCGTTAATATTGCCCGAAGTGGTTACCTTTTTTATTCAACAAATTTCAATGTAAGCAGGGGGAACGATTCTGTTAATCCTAAAAAGCTTGATATTCCTATGCAACCGCTGGCAGTAGGTGAGAAAGTAGTTTTACATAATATTTTCTTCGAAACGGATAAATTTGAGCTACTCTCATATTCGCAATCGGAACTTGAAAGGCTCATTACTTTCATGACAAAAAATACTACTACACAAATCGAAATCGGCGGACATACTGACAGCGAAGGAAGCGAAACACATAATAACCAGCTTTC
>CAZOXJ010000078.1:0-1078 GCA_964583325.1 uncultured Lentimicrobiaceae bacterium | reverse complement strand
GCTTTATTATCGAAATCGAAAAGAGCCATGTTCTCCCATGATGAGCCCGAAGTGGATTGCGGACCTTTGAAAGCGATCCATTCAGGAGCCCAATAACAAAAACCAATTAATTGATCCGATTTTTCCATAGCCTGGCGCAACTCCGTTATAATTAGTTTCTGACCTTCAGGTGTTGCAGGGTAACCCGATAAAAGCTGATCCTGGCTGCCAATTATATTGTTGGTGTAGTCATTCCAGTCGAGTGTAAAAGGATACGCTATTTCAGCAATCATAGCATCTTTACCGAATTTGGTGCTCAGCCCGTTTAGCTGGTCAATTGCCTGTGTTGGCGTTATTTTAGTCCAGAAAGGATAGTAGGATAATCCTATAATATCAAAATCTACCGCGTTGTTTTTCATGATAGTATAAAACCAATCGGCAACATCCAGCGTAGCGCAATGGATAAGTATTTTTTTGTTTTCGGCCGAAGCATCGCGGGCACCTTGAATCCCCTTTTTTAACAGGGCGACAAAATTGGCCTGGTTGGATATTTTACCTTCGGGCCACAGAAAACCGTTGCTTATTTCATTTCCGATTTCGATGATATCAGGATCGAGAAGTTGAACAACCTGCTTTGTATAATTATAAACACTGTCGCCTAAAACAGCAACAGATAGTCCTTCCCAGGCGGCAGGTTTTTGCTGGTGACCGGGATCGGCCCAGGTATCAGAATAATGAATGGTGATAAAAATTTCAAAACCTTTGGCTTTCATTTCTTTTGCAAAGGCCGACACTTCATCGAGTCCGGAATGCCCATCGGCCGGAGTATGCCAAAGCCTGATTCTGATGGTATTAACTCCGTTTTGTTTCAGTATATCAGGTAAATTTCCCGTTTGTCCTTCCTGATTGTAAAATTTTGTACCAAAGGTTTCCATTTCGGGCAGAAATGAAATATCCGCTCCTTTAAAGAAAGTTACAAGCGGGGGATCGGCAGGAGTGTCAGGATTATCCTTTTTACAGCCTGATAAAAAAAAGATCAGCGGCAGAATGAATAGTAATATCAGGTCAATTGTTTTTATTTTCATACAAGAGATTGAAA
>CAZOXJ010000077.1:14343-17043 GCA_964583325.1 uncultured Lentimicrobiaceae bacterium | reverse complement strand
TTTATATTTTACAAAGAATCTCCGCTGCCTTCACCAAAGTCTCCTCCGTTTTTGCAAAACAAAAACGAAGAACATGGTTATCCTGTTTATTATGGTAAAATGGTGATACCGGTACTGATGCCACACCAAATTCCTTTGTAATACGCACTGCAAAATCCATTTCTTTTTCATCGGAAATAGCGCTGTAATCGAGCAACTGGAAATAAGTTCCGTACGACGGGATAATCCTGAATCGCGAGTCTTTTACCAGGCTTGTAAACATGTCGCGTTTCTGCTGGTAAAATGCAGGCAGCTGAAGGTAGTTTTGCTTGGTTGCCAGAAAATCGGCAACAGCGTATTGGATAGGTGTGTTGGATGCAAAAACCACAAACTGGTGAACCTTGCGCACTTCGGCCATTAAAACCGCCGGAGCCATGATAAAACCTGTTTTCCAGCCGGTGGTGTGAAAGGTTTTACCAAACGAGCCGATAACAAAACTACGTGAAGCCAGTTCGGGATAATAGCAGGCACTTTCGTGGCGGATGCCGTCGAAAATCAGATGTTCGTAAACTTCGTCGCTCATTACCACGATGTTGGTGTTTCGTGTAATGCGGTCGAGGTGCATCATATCGGCAGCCGAAAGCACACTACCTGTGGGGTTGTGCGGAGTATTGATCATAATCATTTTCGTGCGGTTGCTGATCAGGCTTTCCACTTCGGGCCAGTTAACAGTATAATCAGGAAACTGAAGCGACGAATAACGCACCACGCCGCCAGCGAGCTCAACGGCCGGGGCATAACTGTCGTAGGCAGGTTCAATAATTATAGCCTCATCGCCCGGGTGAATCATAGCGGTGATAACGCAAAAAATGGCTTCGGTAGCGCCGGCAGTAATATTGATTTCGGTAAGCGGATCGTAAGTAATACCAAATGTGTCGTAAGCTTTTGCAGCAATAGCTTCGCGCAAAGCCAGCACTCCGGGCATGGGCGCATACTGGTTAAACCCTTTGTGCATATATTGGTTCACCAGGTCAACCAGTTCCATCGAAATCGGGAAATCAGGAAATCCCTGGGAAAGATTAATTGCACCAACTTCATTTGCGAGACCCGACATTACTGCAAATATGGATGTTCCGGCATTGGGAAGCCTTGATTTTACATTACCCTGGTAGTTCATCAGTTTAGTATTAAGAAAGGTCAAAGGTAAAAGATTTAAAACCTGATTTGTAATAAGGAATAAAATTCGAAAGCTTCATCATGACTATTTTCCAATTTTCAAATTCCCAAATTAATCAGTACCTTCGCACAACGAAAATTTCAAATTCCCACTATATGAAAAACATTGATAATTACGACTTTACAGGAAAACGCGCCCTTATCAGGGTCGATTTTAATGTTCCGCTCGACGATGCACAAAAAATTACCGACGCCACGCGTATCGATGCTGCTTTGCCTACCATCCGCAAAATTTTAGCCGGCGGCGGATCAACCATTCTTTGCTCGCACCTGGGCAGGCCCAAAAAAATCGGCGAGCCAAAACTTTCGCTCCGTCACCTGGTTCCATACCTGGAGCAGGTTTTAAAAACAAATGTAAAATTTGCCGACGACTGCATGGGACAATCGGCTATTGATCTTTCGGCTACACTTAAACCCGGTGAAGTGCTTCTGCTCGAAAACCTCCGCTATTACGAGGAAGAAGAAGGAAAAGCCCGTTTGCCCGAAACTGCTACCGACGAAGAAAAAGCCGCAGCAAAAGTCCGCGTGAAAGCCGCACAGAAAGAGTTTACCAAAAAACTGGCCGGTTATGCCGATTGTTATGTTAACGACGCATACGGCACAGCACACCGCGCACATGCTTCAACAGCATTGGTTGCAGCCCATTTCCCCAACGATAAAATGTTTGGCTACCTGATGAACAACGAGGTAAGCAACATCACCAAAGTATTGCACGAAGCACAGCACCCTTTTACCGCGGTGCTTGGCGGAGCAAAGGTTTCGAGTAAAATCGAGATCATCAACAACCTGCTGAGTAAGGTTGACAACCTGATTATCGGTGGCGGAATGATGTTCACTTTTATTAAAGCCAAAGGCGGAAAAATTGGCGGTTCGCTGGTTGAGCCCGAATATCTTGAACTTGCCAGGAACATTATGGCTGGTGCCGAAGAACTTGGGGTAAAAATACTTATTCCTACCGATGCTGTTATTGCCAATGCTTTTGCTGATGATGCCGAACGCAAAGTTTGTAAATCGGATGAAATTCCTGACGGATGGCTGGGTATGGACATAGGCCCGGATACGATAAAACATTTCAGCGAAGTGCTGGTTGGCTCAAAAACCATTTTGTGGAACGGTCCGATGGGTGTTTTCGAAATGTGTAATTTCCAGAAAGGCACCAAAGACATAGCCCTGGCTATTGCCGAATCGACAAAACAAGGAGGATTCTCTCTTGTAGGCGGTGGCGACTCAGTGGCTGCTGTTAACAAATTTAAACTGGCCGATAAAGTAAGCTACGTTTCAACCGGTGGTGGTGCCATGCTCGAATCCATCGAAGGGAAAGTGCTTCCGGGTGTGAAGGCTATTTTGGAAGACTAATTTTTGGAGACAAGGGGACAAGGAGAAGGGGGACAAGGAGAGGGGGACAAGGAGAAAGGGGGACAAGGAGAAGGGGCGACGGGGCGAGGGGCGACAAGGCGAGGGGTGAAAAGGCGAGGGGCGACAAGG
>CAZOXJ010000077.1:0-14243 GCA_964583325.1 uncultured Lentimicrobiaceae bacterium | reverse complement strand
TTTTCGCGGTTTTTGCGTTTTTAACAGCTTACTCACTTTAATAGTTCCTGAACTTCAACCGTATATTTCTGTAACAACGGGATTACTGCCGGTGCCACAACCGAAACCGGTTTATAGAGAACGGAACCTTTTTTATGTTCTGCGGTAAACAGGCTGCCTTTCGGATCGATACGCGAAAAGAGCAGAAACAAAAAACTGGCTATCAACACACCCTTGGATATGCCAAACAATGCTCCGGCCAGGCGGTTCACGATTCCCAATCCTACTGTTTTAACAACGCCGGTTAAGAATTTCCCCAATAAAAATATCAAAACTATTACAATTACGAAAGTCACAACATAAGCTATCAGTTTGATATTGCCACTTTTAAGGCCCATATCCTGCTGCAGCCAGTTGGCAGTAAACTCCGAAAAATGCGAAGCGGCATAAAACCCAAGCACCAGTCCGGCCAGTGTGGCAATGCTGATAATAAACCCGTTTGTAAAGCCTTTAAAAGCAAAATACAAAAGGAAAACAGCAAGTATGATATCGAGAGTTGACATTATTTTTTACAGCCCATTTTTAAAATCCCAAAACCCAAGTCCCAAATTCCAAATCCCAAATTCCAAAACCCAAATTCCAAATCCCAAATTCCAAATTCCAAATTCCAAAACCCAAGTTCCAAAATCCTTCAAACCCTTCAAACCCTGAACTTTTGAACGCCGCAGGTAATTGAACCTTTGAACCCTTCAAACCCCTAAACCCCAACCCCTAAATCCTAACCCTTCTTTACCGGTCTGAGTTTTTTAGTAAGCTCCGAAGTAAACACAAACTCCTGGAGTTCAGGATTATCAGTATGCAGGATATTATGCTTGTCGCCTTCCCACCACAGTTTGCCCCGATACAGGAAATAAATTTTCTCCCCTATTTCGAGCACCGAATTCATGTCGTGAGTAACCACTACGGTAGTCATATTGTACTCTATGGTTATTTCCCTGATCAGCTCATCAATAAGATGCGCAGTTGGAGGATCGAGTCCTGAATTGGGTTCGTCGCAGAAAAGGTAACGCGGGTTCATGGAAATGGCGCGGGCAATGGCAACACGTTTTTTCATCCCGCCGCTTAATTCGGAAGGATAAAGTTTATTCGCATTTTCGAGGTTAACGCGCGAGAGGCAAAAGTTAGCGCGATCCAGTTTTTGCGGCAGCGTTTGATTAGTAAACATAGTGAGTGGAAACATCACATTCTCTTCAACCGTAAGCGAATCGAACAATGCGCCACCCTGAAAAAGCATCCCGATTTCCTTCCTTATTACCTTCATCTCGTTAAACGACATTTTCGAGAACGCCCTGTCGTCGTAAAAAACCTGGCCTTCATCAGCTTCAAATAATCCAACGAGGCATTTAAGCAAAACCGTTTTCCCCATTCCGCTCTGTCCGATGATAAGGTTGGTAATGCCTTTCTCCATGGTAACCGAAATATTTTCAATTACCTTACGATCGTTAAAACTCTTGCTTATATTTCTACCTTCTATCATGCCAGCAGAATTTGAGTCAATATCAGGTTCATGAAAATAATGGCAATGCTGCTGTACACAACTCCATTGGTGCTGGCTTCGCCCACTTCGAGTGCGCCACCTTTGGTATAGTAGCCATTATAAGCAGATACCGAAGCAATTATAAATGCAAAAACCACAGTTTTGGTAAGTGCATAAAAGATGTCGTACAAATGAAAAAACGATTGAATACCGTAAATATATTCGGCTGAAGGGAAAAGCCCGGTAAAAATACCGGCCATCCATCCGCCTCCGACTGCCAGTAACATACTCATCATAATCAGGAAAGGATTAATGATCATGGAAGCAACAATTTTAGGAAGTATAAGGAAAGTAGCTGGATTGATTCCCATGATTTCAAGAGCATCAATCTGCTCGGTAACGCGCATAGTACCAAGTTCCGAAGCTATCCGTGAACCGACTTTACCGGCCAGGATCAAGCTTATGATGGTAGGGGCAAATTCAAGTTCAACGCTCTGCCTGGTTACATAACCTATGGTGTATGACGGAATGAGCGGAGTATCAATATTAAACGCCATTTGTATGGCAAGCACAGCTCCCATAAATACCGAGATGATGGCGACAATGCCAACCGATGCCAGGCCAAGCTTTTCCATCTCTACAAGGATCTGGCGCCAATAAATTGACTGCTTTTCAGGACGTTGGAATGCCAATCGTAATAAACTCAGGTAGCGGCCAAAGTGGAATAAAAATTTCATGTCATACAATAATTAGTGCTAAATTAGCGTAAATTTTAGGATTAGCATTCACTCCTCTTTTTTTTCTGAACATGATATCACTTCGGTTGTTTGTTAAATAAGCAGGATCATTGTACGTAAGAACCTTATAAACAGGAAAATGAAACAGTATATTTTGAAAAATATAAATTCACAACGCGGCAAGCAGCAATTGTTGATTTCTGCGGCTTTCATCGTATTATTATTAGTTTCGGGTTGTGCCAGCAGTTACAACAGCTCAAAAAACTGGCACCGCTCTCCTGCATCAACAGGGCGCAACAGATGCGGTTGTTTTATTGATTTAGAGAAAAATCATAGTATCAAATCCTACCAGCCGATTGTATATGCCGTACAAGCCTGAAACTCTTGATGGTGTTCTTTCACGTTTTCCCGGGCAGGCCCATCCGCTTGTTAAGGATCTTTTCAGTGAATATCATTTTCTTTTTCGCATTACCACTCCACGCCGCACCCGGCTTGGCAGTTTTAAAGGTGTAAGGTTTGGATTAAGGCCAACCATTCAGATCAATGCCGATCTGGGAATCTACACCTTTCTGCTGGTATTTCTTCATGAACTGGCTCACCTGGTTGTGATGAAAAAATACGGTCGTAAAGCAAAACCTCATGGCGAAGAATGGAAAACTGCTTACCGAAACCTGGTACAGCCATTTTTTAACGAACAGATCTTCCCTCCTGCCCTGGCTGCTGAATTGCACCGGTATTTTTTACGCACACCGGCAACTTTTCACCGCGATACACGGCTGATAAATATTCTGGCTTCGGCTGAAGGCGGAATTGAAATAGTTACCGTAAATGATGTTCCTTTAAACAGTACTTTCACGCTGATGAACGGCCGCAGTTTCGTTAAGCTCGAAAAACTCCGCACCCGTTACAAGTGTTACTGCCCGGCGACAAAAAAATACTATCTCGTTCCAAAGTCGGCACAAGTGAGGATAGAAGCGATTCAGCACAGCGAAGCTATCTGACTTTTTATACTCTCGCTGGCGCTAAAATGTAACGTACGAAACCGGGCGGATTCAAATAAAACAATCTCTTATTTTTAATTGCCGGGGTAGTTCGTTCTGAAACCGGAATTATTACCTTTGCAAAAGTTAACTTTACCGCAAATAGTTGTAATTTAAATTGTTATAATAAATTCTATCCTGATGAACAAAGACTATTACTGTGTGATAATGGCCGGTGGTGTAGGAGCACGTTTCTGGCCACTCAGCCGCAACATGCGCCCCAAACAATTTATTGACATTTTGGGGACAGGCGAAACACTGATCCAGCAAACCTTCAGAAGGCTTACCACTATTTGCCCTCCCGAAAATATTTTCGTGGTTACCCACCAGCAATATTTTAACCAGGTAGTTGAACAGTTGCCGGCAATTATCCCCGACCATGTGCTTTGCGAACCTATGCGCCGGAATACCGCGCCGTGTATCGCCTATGCCACGCACAAAATATATAGCCTTAATCCCAACGCAAGTATAGTTGTGGCTCCATCGGATCATATCATCCTGAAAGAAGAGGTTTTTACCCAAACCCTGCTATGCGCGCTTAAGGCAGCTAAAGAAAATGACTGGCTTATTACCCTCGGGATTACACCGAGCCGGCCTGACACCGGTTACGGATATATACAGTTTGATGATACACATGCTTATACAACGGAATGTAAAATGCGTAAAGTGAAGACATTCACCGAAAAACCGCATTACGACATGGCTGTTTCCTTCCTGCAAAGCGGTGACTTTTTGTGGAATGCCGGAATTTTTATCTGGTCGATAAAGAGTATAATGAGTGCTTTTGAAAAACATCTTCCGGAGATTAACAGTCTTTTTAAAGATGGTACCGACATGTATTATACCGAAAACGAACCTGCCTATATCGAAGATGCTTATACCGTTTGCAAAAGTATTTCCATCGACTACGGAGTGATGGAAAAAGCGGATAATGTATTTGTTCTGGCAGCTGATATCGGCTGGAGCGATTTGGGAACCTGGGGTTCGTTATACGATACATCAGCAAAAGACACTCATGGGAACGCTGTAATCGGAGCAAAACCTTTAATTTACGATACAAAAAACTGCATTATAAACCTTCCTTCGGGCATGGTAGCTGTTGTGCAAGGCCTCGAAGACACTATTGTTGTTGAAGACAACGGCATACTGCTGATCTGTAAACGCAACGACGAACAGAATATCCGTGGGTATGTTGATGCCGTGCGTAATGAAAAAGGAGAACAGTTTGTATAAAGTAACAGATTGATCTGGTATTTATCAATAGTCTGTTAATAATTTTCAAACGATTAATTATCAGCAAGATACGAAATCAAGCCTTTGCGTCCTAATATCCTGATAATCTGCATTTTATTTCTTTGCGCCCTTGCAGTAAAAGAAAAACTACCGGAGTATAGATTCATTACACACTCATTTTAATCACAAATAACAAATCATAAGAATAGTACCAATGAGAAAAATTACCATCATCCTTTTTATCCTTTTAACGGCAAGCACATTCCAGAGCCGTGCCGACGAAGGCATGTGGCTTCCACTGTTTATACAGCGGCTGAACTATGTGGATATGCAAAAAGAAGGGTTGCACCTCACTGCCGAAGAAATTTACAGCATTAACCATTCCAGTCTTAAAGATGCCATTATCATGTTTGGCGGTGGCTGCACGGGCGAAATCGTATCTCCAAACGGCCTTATTTTCACCAATCACCATTGCGGCTACGGTTCCATACAATCGCACAGCACGGTGGATCACGATTACCTTACAGATGGTTTCTGGGCTACCCGCTACGAGGAGGAATTACCTACTCCCGGACTTACAGCCCGCTTCCTGGTAAGCATACAGGATATTACGGCAGCTGCTCTTGCCGGTGTAAAAGAAACTATGACCGAAGCTGAGCGACTCGACAAAATAAAGGAGAACACTAAAAAAATAGAACTCAGCAATACAAAAGGAACTCAATACGATGCACGTACCGTTTCATTTTTCAATGGAAACGAGTATTACCTTTTTTTGTACGAAGTGTATAAAGATGTAAGATTAGTTGGAGCGCCTCCTTCCTCGATAGGTAAATTCGGTGCCGATACCGATAACTGGATGTGGCCACGCCATACCGGCGATTTCTCGGTTTTCCGCGTGTATGCCAACGCCGACAACAAACCTGCCGAATATGCAGCCAACAACGTTCCGATGAAACCAAAGCACCATCTTCCGATATCGATCAGGGAGAAAAAAATTGGTGATTATGCAATGATTATGGGCTATCCGGGCAGCACCGACCGCTATGCAACTTCATATACCATTAACTGGGCGCTGGAGAAAAACAACCCTATGGTAATTAAAATCCGTACCAAAAAACTTGAAATCCTTCGCGAAGATATGGCTGCTGAAGCCGCGGTAAGGATCAAATATGCATCCAAATATGCAGGTTCGGCCAATTACTGGAAATTTTTTATCGGTCAGAACAAGGGACTGAAAAGGCTTGATGTATACGATCGTAAGAGGGCTACCGAAGAACAGTTTGTAAAATGGTTTAATGCCGATAAGGACCGCAACGTAAAATACCGCGAGGCGCTTCTAAATATTTCGAATGCTTACGAAATCATTAATAAATACGAACCGGCAGTACGTTATAATACCGAAGCTATTGTTCGTGGCTGCGAGATCATTGCTTTTTCGAGGAGTTTCAACAAACTGGCCGAAGAACTTGCGAAGAAAGAACCTAACCAGCAACTGATTAAAAATTATATCGAACAGGTTTCGGCTACATCGGAACAGTACTTTAAAAACTACAACATGGCTACGGATGTTAAAATGCTGGCTGCCATGCTCAGTCTCTATTACAATGATGTTCCAAAACAGATGCAACCCGCTTACCTCGAAAAAATACACAAAAAATACAAGGGAAATTTTGAGGCTTATGCCAATGCCGTTTTCAGTAAAACCATTTTCGGAAGCAAATCGGACGTTGACTTATTCCTGGTAAATCCAAAATTAAAATCGCTTCAAAAAGATCCGGTATGGCCGTTGCAACTTGCTTTTGCAGCCAATGCCGATGCTATAGATACTATTGTTCGCCCAGCCAACGAATTGCTGGCTAAAGGTCGCAGACTTTTTGTTAAAGGCTTGCGCGAAATGCAGGGAGATAAGAATTTTTACCCCGATGCCAACAGCACCATGCGTGTAACCTATGGCAAAATATTGGATTACAGCCCTGCTGACGCTATTGATTTCCATTATGTTACAACTTTAGATGGTCTTATGGCTAAAGAAGATCCATCGAGCTGGGAATTTACCGTACCCGAAAAACTCAAACAGCTTTATAAAGACAAAGATTACGGCCGCTATGGCGAAGATGGGAAAATGGTTGTTGCATTCCTTACCAATAATGATATTACCGGCGGAAATTCAGGAAGCCCTGTGTTGAATGGCGATGGCGAACTTACCGGGCTTGCTTTTGATGGCAACTGGGAAGCAATGAGCGGTAATTATGCTTTTGAGCCTGATTTGCAACGCACCATTTGTGTCGATATCCGTTACGTGCTCTTTGTTATCGAGAAATATGCCGGTGCAACAAACCTCATTAAAGAACTCGAAATACGCAATTAATTCAAATTCAAAATTACACTTCCTTACAACTGATTAAATGAAACTTAATTTAATAAAAGCAGGAACATTTTTATTTGTCACGCTTGCAATTCTGGCTTCATGCCAAAAAGAAGAGGATATCCCACAGGAATATTTACGCGGCGGCAACAGTCTTTTGCTGAATGATAACGGCGACCTGGTAATTGCCGGATACAACTCGGTTACAAGTAAAAGTTATGACGCATCGCTTATGCTGGTGAAATCAAACGGAGATTCCGTTTCGTGGCGAAAGGAGTTTGGTGGCACATACTCCGATGCTTTTTACAACGTAAAAAAATCGCACGAAGGCGGTTATATTGCATGTGGGTTCAGCAATGCTGCTAGTGCAAGTTCGCCTAATATGTATGTAGTTATAACTGATGCTGCTGGAACACAGGTTAAAGCAACTAAATATGGAAGTCCGGCTTATTCGCAGGGATTCTGCGTGCTGCCTCATACCAATGCCGACAGCGGATATATAGTTTCGGGCTACAGGCAGGAAGTTAGCCGCTACGACAAGGATATTTACCTTGTAAGGCTAAATAATGCCGGCGATAAACTATGGGAAAAAACCATAGGAAGCCGAAGCTCACTCACATCGGACACTGTGAATGACGTAGCCTACCAGATTATTGCTGCAGCTGACAGTGGTTATTATATTACAGGATCGCTGCATGGTTACAGTTCATGCTGTGGCAAAATATTCCTTATGAAAGTCTCCCCGACCGGCGACAGTTTGTGGACAAAAACCTATGCTGCCGGAATCGGATTTTCGTTAACACTGACCAGCGACGGAGGCATAGCCATAGGAGGAACTATTCAGGAAACCAGTAACCAGGATATCATTATTTTAAAGACTGATACTGCAGGTAATCTTATATGGTCGAAAACATATGGAGACGAGGGTTACGAATATGGTGCCATGCTGGTTGAAACTTCGGATGCCGGACTGGCAATTACGGGAATCACAAACACTTCCGGTACAGGATATGATGATATTTATCTTGTCCGCACAAATTCAACCGGCGACCAGTTATGGGCTAAAACCTATGGCGGCGATAAAACAGATCAGGGCTTTGGATTGGTAAAGAACAGTGATAACGGATTCAGTATTACCGGTTTGAGCAATTCGGGAGGAAGTTATTTTTTCCTGAACAAAACTGATGCTGAAGGAAACGAACAATGGCAAAAAAAGATTCAATAAACATTGTATCCTGAAACTTGTTTACAAATGAGTATTGTAACAGTAATGTAAATTCTGGTACAGTTTTTGAAACACCATCCACATTAAATCATAAAATAAATCCAAATGAAAGTTTCAACCATTATTGCCGCAGCCCTGATATTTTCAGCATCGCTTTATTGCTCCAAGGCTTTTGCCCAATCATCGGGCATTGCTGCTGACAAACAAAAGCAGGAAAATCTCGAGAAAAACAAAGCACGCCAGAAAGAAATGCAGAAGAAATACAATTCACTTTCTCCCGAAGAGGCTGCTGCTGCCGAAAAAAGAGCTAATGAATACAAAAAAAGCGGTGGTAAAACTGCAACAGGAAAAGGAACAAGCACTAAACCGGCTACCAAACCAGCTACTCCGGCTACCCCTGCCAAACCTGCAGCCAGCAACTCGAAATCAACATCTACAAAACCAGCAGCTAAAAACACTACAACAAAACCTGCACCGGTTTTTATGGATGCCAACGGGAAACCACTGAATAAAACTACTGCTCCGACTAAACCTGCTACGTCAACACCGACCAAAAACACGTCAAAGACTAGCGCCCCAAAAACTACAACTCCGGCACCAGATGCCGCTTCAGAAAAAGTCAAGAAGTAATTGGGTTGATTTACAAAAGTATAAAAGGCTGCTTCGTAAAAGAAACAGCCTTTTTTTGTTGGAGTTTAGTTTTCAGGTACACACAGAGCGATATTTCCGATACGATCCGTTTTGGAATTGCAGAAGGCTGCTAAATCCTGGTTTTTACAAATGCGAAACGTTGTTTCAGTTTCAGGAATGGCTTTTCGAGTAACTCATAACTTATCACAGGTATGATAAGTGAAAGGGCAAATACCAGCGCGAAATAAAAATACATATTGTATATGCCGTTGGCGACCATCACTTTTTTAATCACTATCGGAACAAGGATATTGCCGTACATATAAATTCCATACGATACCTTCCCCAGGTAAAGCAATGGATTACGTTTCCCGAAAATGCCCGCTCTTTTGGGATTAAACAAAAGGTCCATCATGGGCAATGCCAGCAGCGCAATATACACCGGCCTGCGCAACACTCCATTAAACATATTGGTAAAATTGGAAGCATCGTCGAACGAAAGTATGATCACCAGCACAGCCATAAGCCCGGCGCTGATAAATCCGTTCAGCCTGAATTCGAAAGGTTTTTTCAGGTAAATAACCGCCAGCAAACCTCCCATAAGAATAACATCCATCCGGCTGAGTGTATGCAGGTATAGTTCGTACCAGTTAGCAGGCAGGAATATATACGTGTAAATTTTGTATCCCCAGCTCAATCCGATCAGCGCAATAATGGTTGGCGCCAGCTTGCGGAAAGGCACAAACGCAATGATCAGCGGCCAGAAAATATAAAAATGCTCTTCGATGCAAATGGACCAGAAATGCGCAAACGGGTATTCCCAGGTTTGCGTAGCCATAGTCTGAAAGTTATTTACCAGCAGTATGGTGCGCCAGTATTCCGGTTGCTGTTCCCCAAGCCAGTTGATAATAAACGGAGCTAAAGCAATCAGGAAAAAGTACAATGGCCATATCCGCAATCCACGCCTGATATAGAATTTCGGAATATTTACCTTGCCGATTTTCTGCTTTTCCATCACAAGTAAAATGGTAAGCAGGTACCCGCTGATAAAAAAGAAAATATCAACGCCCAGCGGCATATTTTTAATCAGGCGATCGATATGGCCGCCGAAAGCCGAAAGGGTTTTAAAATCGCCTGTCGATAAAATGCCAGGCACCCCAAACCAGCCACGCCAGGCAATGTAGGAGTGATAAATCACAATCATGAACGCCGCAAAAAACCGGATTACATCAAATTGAGGGAAATAAACCCTTTCGCCATTTTTTTGTTCCACAGCAGGTATTTGTAGTTTTTTGCCAAAAGTATGGAATTACTCCCGATTGACGTTGTTAAAGTAGCTGAAACCTGCTTATAAAATGCATGCCAATCAGCAATATGCTTTTAATACCCAGGCTCAGCAAGCGTCAATACTATGAAGATCTTATTTCGAAGGATGATCAATAGATAAATATTGTACATTTATCCGCTTGGGCATGGTAGCGTTGAAACAAGGAAATTCAGTGGTTCCGTTTATACCAATTGCAGCTTTTCGTTCAACATAATAACAATAAAAATATGCACCGTTTATTTTCGATCCTGATTTTATGTATTCCATTCCTGATAAAAGCACAGGTCCCTGATTATCCACCGAGTGATAAAACTCCTGTAAATGACACATTTTTCAATACCCTGGTAACTGATGAATACCGTTGGTTAGAAAACACAAATGATCCAAAAGTGCAAGACTGGGTGAATTTACAAAATTCGCTGACGGCAAAGGAATTAAGAAACGCTTCGTTTAAGGTGAATTCCTACACGGCAATCGACAGGTATTCATATGTGGTGTACGATAACCCCATAAAACATGGCGATTATTACTTTACACATGCTTATTATAACAATGTTGGCTCTCCGGCCTTGTTTTGCCAGGAATCGTTAAGAGGAAATGCAACCATTTTGGTTGATCCAAATTTTATCTCTTCAAAAGACAATATTAATATAAAAGGGTATTCTGTTTCACTCGATTCAAAACTTCTGGCTTTTCAATACAGCAGAAACGGCAGCGACTGGGGAGAAATAAAAGTAATTAATATCAAAACCGGAGCTTATAAAAATGATCATTTAAAAAACATCAAATACTCCAATATTGCATGGAAGGACGATGGATTTTATTATTCCAGGTTTCCACAGCAGGAATTTGAAAAAACGGTTGGACAGGAGGTATATTACCATAAAATGGGAACGCCGCAAGAACAGGATATGCTTATTTTTAGAAGAGTTAACAATCCTGAAGTTTACTTCTTCGCCATGACAACGTCCGATGAAAGATTTTTCATACTGGAAGAAACGTTCGAGAATAAAGGGATAAGAAACTTCTATTATATCGATTTTAATGATTCTTCAAAAATGCTGAAACCATTATTAACCAATCTTAAAATTTCTGACAACCTTACTATTCTTGACAATGATGGTGATTTCCTGATTGCCAAAACCTTTAAAGGTGGAAATAACGGGATGCTGGTGCGAATAAACCCGACATCGCCAAGAGCGTGGGAGGTAATAGTCCCTGAATACAAAACGGCTCTATTGCTTAATGTAACCCTGCTTCAGGACCGGATTATTACCCTGTATCAAACCAACCGTAAACAGCAGATTGTATCGTACGATTACCAGGGAAAGCTTTTAAATATCCTTCAATTGCCATTTGGTTTTTCGGTGAATGGATTGTCGGGAGAGAAAAACGATAAACAATTATCATTTTCATACAACGGATATACACAACCCACGATAGTATATGTGCTTGATGTAGAATCATTTGAAATTAAACCTTTAGGCACAACAGTTGTAAATTTCGACTATACTCAATTTGAAACCAAGGAGCTGGAATACAAATCATTTGATGGAACTATTGTTCCTCTTTACCTAATTTACAAGAAGGGGCTGATCCTGAAAAATCAGAATCCTGTTTTGTTGTCAGCTTATGGTGGATTTGGAATTGTCAGCTCTCCTGGTTTCGAACCTGGGATAGTTCACTTTCTGAGTGAAGGCGGAATTTATGCCTTTGCCAATATACGGGGAGGTGGCGATTATGGGGTAGATTGGGCTTTACAAGGCCGGGGACGAAACAAACAGAATTCATTTGGCGATTTTATTGCCGCCGCTGAATTTCTTATTGATAATGAATACACAAACTGTAAAAAACTTGCTATCACAGGCTCGTCGAACGGAGGGTTGGTTGTTGGTGCTGCTATGACTCAAAGGCCTGAACTATTTAGAGTTGCAGTGCCTATAGTTGCCCCTTTGGATATTATACGATTAGAGAACTTTACCATTGGCTATCGAAACACAGATGAATATGGAAGTATTCACGATTCAATAGATTTTTTCAACATACTTGCATACAGCCCTTTACATTCGATAAAAGAGGATGTTAACTATCCGGCCACCATGATATTAACATCCGAAAATGACGACAGGGTCCCACCGTTTAATTCATACAAATTTGCTGCAAAACTCCAAAACCGCAAGGCACAGACTAACCCCATTTTGTTACGTGTTGAGAAAAACGCAGGACATTATGGTGGCACGGCTAGTTTTAAAACGCGGTTGAAAGAAGAAGCTGATATTTATGACTTTATTATGTTTCATCTGCGAAGTGACATGAAATAAAGCGGATATATTGTACCCGATTTACAGTAAACTCACGGTTATCGGGAATCTCTGCTAAAAATAATTACTTTTAACTGCAATTATGTTGAAAGAGAATTTTCAGTCTACTCCTTTGCAATTGAAAATGCGGCAGCCATGGCCATAAAAAAAAGAGAACATCCCAAAGAAAAAACCAGCCTGCATCCGCGGAACAGGCACCGCGAACGCTATGATTTTAAAATACTTATACAAAGCTGCGCTGAATTAGCCCCTTTTGTAAAGCTGAATGCCTATAACGACGAGTCCATTGATTTTTTTGATCCCGAAGCAGTCTTAATGCTTAACAAAGCTTTACTGAAGCATTATTACGGCATCGAAAACTGGAGCATCCCGAAACATTATTTATGCCCGGCCATTCCCGGAAGGGCTGACTATATTCATAATATGGCCGACCTGGCAGGCAGTTGCAACAACGGTAAAATTCCTGAAGGCGGCACGATCAGATGCCTCGATATTGGTGTGGGCGCAAATTGTGTTTACCCTATTATCGGAATCAGCGAATATGGCTGGTCATTTACCGGAAGCGATACCGATCCGGTGGGATTAACGTCAGCGGCCACAATTGTTGACTCAAATCCGGCTCTGAAAGGGAAAACCGAACTCCGCTTACAAACAAACCACAGCGATATTTTTAAAGGAATCATTAAAACGGGTGAGCAGTTTGATATAACCATCTGCAATCCGCCGTTTCATGCTTCTGCAGCCGAAGCAAGGTCGGGAACCATGCGCAAACTGAGCAACCTCAGCCGAAAAATGCAGAACACCCCTTTGCTTAACTTCGGCGGGCAAAGCAATGAACTATGGTACGAGGGTGGCGAACAAAAATTTGTTCAGCAAATGATAAGGCAGAGCAAACTTTTCGGCGCTTCGTGCCTTTGGTTTTCAACTTTGATCTCGAAAGAAGCCAATCTCGGAAGTGCTTACAATGAACTTTATAAAGCGGAAGCCACTGACGTAAAAACGATCCCAATGGGACAGGGAAATAAAATCAGCCGTATTATCGCATGGACATTCCTGACTAAAGAACAGCAGAATGAATGGGTAAAAAAGAGATGGGGTAATAGCGTTCGGAAAACTGATTAGTGACAATAACTTTTCTGACCATATGATTAAATTTTCGTAAAGGAATAGCTATATTTGACACCCGATAGGCAGATAACCGAAATTTCTCAAAACTTCACTATCCATGAATATAACAAATCATAAAGGATTGATCCGTGCATGTGCAACGTTGATAGTCATTATCCTTGTTCAACATGTTTTTTCGCAGGTTGTAACACAGGTAAATGATTCAACGCTTTTAAAGAAAAACAGGAAAAATACGGTTAAGTTGAACTTGACCAGCCCGATGATTTTTGGAGATAACAATTACGTCCTCGGATACGAAAGGACTATTGGCAAACACCAGTCATTCAGCGTTCATTTAGGAACGTTTTCGTTGGGACAGCTTCTCGATATTAACACTGACTCCATAAAAGGACTTACAACTGATATTAAAAGCTATGGCATGAGTGTAAGTGGCGATTACCGTTTTTACCTCAAAAAAGAAAACAAGTATAACTCGCCTCATGGTATTTATATAGGACCATACTTTGCTTATAATCGTTTTTCACGGGATTTCGAATTCGAAGCCAATACCGCATCCTTTAGCGGTAAACTGAACGCCGATTTTTTGTTCAGTGTTACAACAGTAGGTTTTCAGCTTGGTTACCAGTTCGTTTTTCGCGACAGGATTACTCTTGATATGATATTGTTCGGACCGGGAGTTTCGCGATATAAATATAAAGCGGAACTAAGCACAAACCTGGAT
>CAZOXJ010000076.1:0-17241 GCA_964583325.1 uncultured Lentimicrobiaceae bacterium | reverse complement strand
TGCTGTTACAAACCCGTTCTCATAACTTCCTCCGGCAGAACTGCGTTTTCCGTCCCTGTCAACCCTTACCAGCAAAGCTTTGGCACGCAAGGATTGCTTCAAATCATATGCCTTTACCGAAACTTTTATACGATTGTGAATGGGTACTTCAGCGTTATGAAGATAATGAATATCCGAAAACATTCCTTTTTCCCGGGGAGCTGATCTGTATCTGAAAACCAAATCTTCATAAAGGCTTCCTGTGGGCAGTTCAACCTTCATATCCTTGTTTTCGAAGGCATTCATCTTATTGTATTTGAAAAATACAGCTGTATCAGCATCAGGAATTGCAGGAACCTGAACATAACCTTCAGGCTTGTAAGACTTTACCCAGAAACGGAGCGTAATTTCATTTTCGGCAAGATCGCCTACAATAATTCTTATTTCATGAACTTTCTCATCAGTGAATGTTAAAACACCATCCGACTTATCTGTTTTAAAAAAACTAAGCTGATTACCAGGAAGTTTCTTTGATTTTACAATCCGGTTACCCGAATTATAATTAGCCGCATAATCGATGGATGCGTTAATATAACGGCTTTCGGCAAATGAAAAGCTGTCGCAAACCATAGAAAAAAAGCCAACTTCATCAGCAAACATTTTTATACTGTAAAATCCATTCCTGTTGCTTTGGTTATGATGAAAATCAAAAGCCTGAACCCCCATACTAAAACTTCCCTGCAAGGCAAGTGTATCTTTAGTTGCAAGCCGATATTCGCGGGTACCCGTTTTCTTTACATTAAAACGTGTTGCTTCGTTTGACGATCCGATCAGGCTATTTTCATTCTCAGGATAAATTTTGATAAAATCGATATAGGGCGGGTAATTATCCGTAATGCCTAATTCAAAATGCATTGGATTGATTACTCGTTCCGTTTTTGTATTCCGGAGTTCGAAATGAAGGTGCGGACCGCCTGATGAGCCAGAGTTGCCGGCATATCCAATCAATTGCCCTTTAGTTACACGAATAAACTCTTTCCTGTTCATCGGGAAAAGGTCAACATCAAAGCTTTTTACCCGGTATTGGTTCGCGTGGATATACTGCGCAATAGTATCGCTATATTTCTGAAGGTGAGCATATACCGAAGTAAATCCATTAGGATGATCAATGTACAATGCATTTCCGAATCCTACCGGCGATACTTTTATTCGTGAAATTACACCATCGGCAACGGCGAAAACCGGCAATCCTTCTTTCTGCTGAACAGGGAAATCAATACCGGAATGAAAATGATTCGATCGGATCTCTGCAAATGAACCATTTACTGAAAGCCCTATATTGAGCGGGGAGGCAAAGTACCCTTTGGGAATAACTATCTGGGCAAACAGATTAGTTAAAGGTATTATAATCAATGCGAAAGAAAGTATCCGGGAATGAAATTTCATTTTACAAACTTACTCTTTGTCTGGCTTCGAAACAATCAAAAAAACATTAAAAATATATAAAAATGCGTGCCCGACTTCCGAAAAAGAACGACACCATTGTTTGCATATTACTCATTACCAAATAATTCACACTATTTTGCCTTTATTGAAATTATACTGAACAGCTGCCATATAAATTGCTACCAGCAGCACTCCCACTCCTGAAACAATAAACATTGTTTTCATTCCCAACGTATACCAAATGAGTCCTGCCAGACTACTGGCAAGCATAGTGAAAATACTTGCAAAACTGGTATAAAATCCAATAGCTGTTGCTGTTTTATCCTTTTCGGCAATATTGCTTATCAAAGCCTTCGAAATGCCTTCGGTAGCCGCAGCATACAATGCATAAAACCCGAACAGTATGATAAACTGCCACGATACCAAAGCAAAACCCATGAAGAAATAAACTATAGCAAAGACTATCAAACCAATAATCAGGGTTCGGGCAAGCCCGAACTTATCCGCAATCATGCCAACCGGTAACGAAATTACTGCATAAACCAGGTTATAGAAAATATAAATACCTATCATATAGGTATCCGAAAATCCTTTACTCTTGATCGACAAAAGTAAAAACGCATCTGAACTGTTGAAAAGCGTAAAAGCCAACAATCCGGTTATCAGAAATTTATATTGTTTTGAAGATTGTTTCCAATATTTGAGGAATGAGAAAAATCCGGGCGACTTTTTAAAGGAAGCATTCTTTTGCTTGTCCTTTAATAAAAAAGTAAGCGCAATCGCTATTATACCCGGTATTACTGCAATTACGAACAGCCATTTGTATTGAGCCGGGTAATAATAGAGGAAAACAAGGGCCGCAAACGGTCCGATTGCAGCTCCGGCTGTATCGAGAGCACGGTGAAAACCGAAAATTTTTCCTTTATTCTCTTTGCTTGACTCATCACTGAGTATGGCATCGCGGGCACCGGTGCGCACGCCTTTTCCCAGCCGGTCGAGTGTACGGGCAAAAAATACCCATAAAGGAAAGGTAAATGCAGCCATTAAAGGTTTTGATATGGCACTCAGCGTATATCCCCAGCGAACAAACGGCACCCGACTCCCCAGCTTATCAGAATAATTACCGAAATATCCCTTGCTTAAACCAGCGGTAGCTTCGGCCATTCCTTCAAGTATACCAATCATTAAAACCGAAAAACCAATAGATTGCAAATAAACCGGCATAACGGGGTAAAGCATTTCACTGGCTATATCAGTAAAAAAACTAACAAACGAAACCAGCAAAACAGTACGGGTGAGAATGGATCGCATCATTGCAAAAAAAAGAAATCAAACATTCAAAATGCAAATGTAATGCCTTTTTAAAAAGACTTCTGATGTATCGGAAGAGAATAATGTACTCCGGTTTAACAGAGTCGTGGAAACTACTCAAACTGAAAGTGAACCATTACCTCCCTTGTGATTCACTGAAAGAAAACCTTAAACTATTATCCGGTTTGACTGATTTTGATAAGATGATCCAGATTTAAAATCTCAAAATCATTACCACTTACCTGCACAATGCCTTCATCTTTAAATTCACGTAAAATCCGTATAGCACTTTCCTTCGACATACCCGACATATCGGCCAGATCCTGCCGCGAAAGTGTGGTATGAAAAGGATTGGTTTCATACACCTTTTCTTTAAGATAAATCAGTACATCGGCAATGCGGCCAGGCATCTGTTTCTGAGTTAGACTAATGAAAAGCTCATAATTATAAATCGATTGCAAACTTATTTTCCGCAGGAAATCTTCGGCAAAATCAGCATTATTGCGGATAAGAGACTTAAAGGTAACCAGATCCACCAGGCAGGCTACCGAATCCTCTATTGCCATTGCCGAAAAATGATGCATCTGATCAGCATAAATGCCAGGCCCAAGAATGTATTCCACTGGTTTTACAATACTTAAAATCAGATTCTTATCATTATACCCCTCAATATATGTCTTAACTTTTCCTTGAGTTAAACAAAGAAAGTGCATATTGGGAGTACCTTGTTTAAAGATAAGTTCACCCGCTTTAAAATGCACTTCGATTCGCTTTTCATCAATTTGTTCAAGTTCAGTCTGGCATAAGCAGCTAAATATGTCAGCCTTATCTTTGCAGGAGGAGCATCCTTTGGTATATTGAGTGTATTGATTCACTGTCAGTTATTTTTACAATTGCTAAATGATATGGCTAAACCAGAAATTCTTAGTATTTCCGTAATAGCTTCTTAACATGAGAGTACAAAGATAGTGACATATATCAATACTTCAACTGATAAGTATCAAAATATTATTGTCAAACAATCATATATAAAATAATCACTATTTCGCGATAAAAGTATTCCTTTGTACCACCAAATGGATAACAAAAACAAATGCTATATTTACATTCAGTAAATTCAGTTCAAATCTAAAAATTACACCAATGAAAAAGAGATTACTCGGATTATTAATGGTAACCGGCACATTGCTTATGATGTTGACTGCCTGTGAATACGATTTTATTGAACCAACCCCTCCTCCTCCTCCTCCTCCAGCTGGAGACACTATCAGTTTTTCGCAGGATATCCAGCCATTTTTCACTGCAAAATGTGCTTCCTGCCATCCTGGTGTGTACAAACCTGATTTAACTGCCGGAAATTCATACAATGCTCTGATTTCAGGTAATTATGTTGTAGCAGGCGATCCTGCAGCCAGTACTCTCTATATCAAATGCAAACCCGGCGCCAGCATGGCAACATATACTTCCGCTGCAGAATTGGATTTGGTGTATCGCTGGATTTATGCAGGTGCTAAAAACGACTAAAGTGATCTTAAATCAATAAAAAACAGAAAATGATGAAAAAGATATATTTACTACTCAGGATCAGCGCTTTAGCAATCTTAACCCTGATTATTTCCCAGTCTGTTGCTGTTGCTCAGGAAGAGGCCACCGAAGACACAATTGTTGAAAAACCAGTAGAACGCCCAGTTCGCCCTGCATTTGAGAGCGGGTTACTATTTGATGCTTCAACCACTACCCTTCAACCGTCAAAAACATTGGAAATGATTATTCAGCATCGTTTTGGTGTAATTGATTTTGATGATGACAATACTGATTTCCTCGGCATCTGGGGTGTTTCGAACATCAGGCTTGGTATGAATTACAGCATACTCGATAATTTAACTATTGGAATCGGTGCTACCAAATTCAATAAAATGGAAGATATCCAGCTTAAATACCGCGTAATTGAGCAAACCCGTTCCAACAGCATCCCCGTTACCGTGGTACTGTATGGCGTTGCAGGTATCGATGGCAGTGCTGACACCAAATGGGAAGACAGCTATCAGTTCAGCAACAGGTTATCGTATTTCTCACAGGTAATAGTTTCACGCAGGTTTAATGATAAATTCTCGCTGCAGTTCGCACCGGGGTTCACACATTACAATGCTGTTGATTCAGCCTATAACCACGACAGGATTTCATTGTCACTTGCAGGAAGATATAAATTCTCACCTCAGGGTTCGTTTATCTTTTCGGGTGACTTCCCATTGGATATTGAAGGAATTAAGGATTACAAAAAAGTGGACCCAACAGCAACTGTTTACGACAGGCCTAATATTTGCGTTGGTTTCGAAATTTCAACCAGCACACATGCTTTCCATCTTTACCTGGCTTCCGCACAAGGAATCCTTCCCCAGGAAGACATAATGTGGAATAAAAATGATTTCTTCAAAGGCGAATTCCTCATCGGCTTGAATATCACACGATTGTGGAACTTTTAATCGGCCAGTATTTATTTGGAATACTTTTTGCACTTAAACTATTCATAACCAATTAATAAAAACAATATGAAAAACTCAATTAAACTTGCTGCAATTATTTGCACAGCAATTATTTTTGTTACCGCCAACATGGCAATGGCACAAAAAGCAGGTGGTCCATGGACAGTTCCTGCAAAGTACAAGAGTATGAAGAGCACTGTGAAAGCAGGTGATGCATCAATCAACACTGTAGGAAAAGAAACTTTCAACAAACATTGCAAATCGTGTCATGGAGCAAAAGGATTAGGTGATGGCCCAAAAGCAGCAAACCTGAAAACCAGTACAGGCGATTTCTCAACTGCAAAATTCCAGGCTTACTCTGATGGAGAAATTTATTACATGTCATTCATTGGCCGTGACGAAATGCCGAATTTCGAAAAGAAAATCCTTGACGAAGCTGACAGATGGGCTGTTGTAGGCTACATCCGTACCATGAAAAAATAATATTTTCCTCAAAAGGGTGTTCTGTAAAAATGAACACCCTTTTTCTTTTCCTGCATGTATAGCAATTATACCAACACTCCCAAAATATGATTTCATCATCCACCTGCCTGAACGGGAAAGTACAGGTTCGCTTTTTAGTGACAATTTTCATCCTCCTGTTTGCCTTTGTCGGACTTAAAGCGCAAAATAAGCCAAAACAAGAAACCATTGATTTTAATGAGAAATGCCTGAAATGTCACGGGCAATCAAAATACAAATATCTGAATCCTGAATCAGGGTCAGAAGTTACCAAGAGGATGTACCTCGAAACGATTATAAATCGTGACGAATTTTACGATTCAAATCACAAGACATTTAAATGCACCGATTGCCATTCGGAAGATTACGATACGTTTCCTCACCCTGGCCGGCTGAGAATGGAATCGAAATATGCATGTATTGATTGCCATGGCGGAGACGAAACGTATGCAAAATTCAAATTCGAAGAAATTGAAACTGAGTTCAATGCGAGTATGCATGCCACCAAGCACAGTGATGATTTTAACTGCTGGATGTGCCATAATGCGCACACCTATAAAATCAGTACCCGCTCAGAAGATAAAATAAAAGACATAGTTGCCTACGATAATGCTATCTGCCTGAATTGTCATGCTGATATCACCAAATACCAGATGCTGACGGATAAGGTTAATCCTAACATTATAAAAAAACATGAATGGTTACCCAACCAGGCCTTACATTTCAAAAGTGTACGTTGCATCGAATGCCATGCCCGCACAAACGATTCCATTCTGGTTGCTCATAATATACAGCCTAAAGCTAAAGCAGTACGCAGATGCGTTGAGTGCCACTCCACAAACTCCATCCTGATGGCAACGCTTTATAAACACAAAGTGCAGGAAGAACGTAGCAAAGCAGGTTTTTATAACGGTGTAATTATGAATGAAGGATATGTAATGGGTGCCAACCGGAATTACTATCTGGGCATAATAAGCCTTATCATGTTTGGCTGTGTAGCTGCCGGAATCATTTTACATGCAACATTGAGAATCATAAAACGCAAGAAATAATGTCAGGAAAAATATATCTCTACCCAATGTGGATCAGGCTATGGCATGCCTTTAATGCCATCTTAATCATATTACTTATTATCAGTGGAATAAGCATGCAATATACCAATCCGGATAATCCGTTTATCCGTTTCGATATTGCTGTTTCCATGCATAATATAAGTGGTATAACTCTTTCGTTCAATTACCTCTTTTTCCTGATCGGCACATTTGTAACACCTAATGGAAAATACTATAAACTCACGTTTAAAGGATTAATGAACAGACTGATAAAACAATTCACCTATTATACCTTCGGGATTTTCAAGCACGAAAAACCGCCATTCCCTGTAACCAAGGAGAGTAAATTTAATCCTTTGCAACAGTTTACCTATGTTATTGCGATGTTTACACTTGTACCAATAGTAATTATTACAGGTTGGGCTCTGTTGTATCCCGAATTAATACTTACTAAAATACTAGGCGGAAGCGGATTAACAATCAACATCTTTTTCCATGTAATCATTGGATTCTTCGTTTCCTTCTTTATGTTCGTCCATATCTACTTTTGTACAATCGGCGCAACATTTGTCAGCAATTTCCGAAGCATGATTACCGGGTTTCACGAATCACACTAAAAGTTGAATATTTACTGAAGTAACTGTTTCAGTAAAAATGAAAAGGACTATTTTGTCATCAACCTTCTAATTGACTCACAATGGAAAATAAAAAGAAAGACGATAACAATTCCAGGAGGAACTTTCTCAAACTTGGTATATTGGGAGGTGCCGGAACTGTGGCCACAGGAGCATTGATCGCTACTGGTCATAATTCAGAATCGGGTGAGAAAATTAAAGTTCTTACCACTTCCGGAGAAGTTATGGAAGTAGATAAGAACTTTCTTGCGCTTGCACCTGTCGGACGCGAAGAATCGCACGAAGGAATTCCCGGGCGTAAATTTGTAATGGTAATTGACCTTGCCAGGTGCAAAAATGCACGTAAATGCGTTGAAGAGTGCCAGAAAGGACACAATCTTCCGAAGGATCAGGAATTCATGAAAGTTTACCTGATGCAGGATTCCGAAAAAACTGCCCCTTACTGGTTCCCTAAGCCATGTTATCATTGTGATAATCCTCAATGTGTGAGTGTTTGTCCTGTGGGAGCAACATACAAACGCAGCGACGGTATCGTACTGATCGATAATGAGCGCTGCATCGGCTGCAAATTCTGTATGACAGGCTGCCCGTATTCAACACGCGTATTTGCCTGGAAAGCTGAAGAAGCATACGAATCAGATCAGCCCTATTCCCCTGAGAAGAGTGTACCCGGTGTTGAAGGAACAGTATCAAAATGCGATTTCTGTCCTGATCTTGCCCGTGAAGGCAAATTGCCTTATTGCGCTTCAGCCTGCCCGATGGGAGTAATTTATTTTGGCGATATTGACGAAGATGTTGTAACCAACGGTACCGAAACCTATAAGTTCAGTGAATTGATCCGCGATCGTTCAGGCTACAGGTACCTCGATAATCTGGGAACGCGACCCAATGTTTATTATCTGCCGCCGGTTGACAGGCAATTCCCGGTCGAACGCGGTCTCGACGGGCTTGATGAAGAAGTTGCCAAAAGGTTAGAAAATACCCCTTATATGAAAAACCTTAAGAATAAGGAGACTAAACTATGAGCGATACAGTAAGTTCAAATAAATTACTTAGAGAGTTTGCTCCGCAAATTGAGCACACAAGCACTGTCGGCAAACTCTGGATTGCATTTCTGACAGCCGTGGTACTGCTTGGATTTTTCGCTCTTTACTGGCAGGTTTCAAGGGGACATATAGTTACAGGTATGCGCGACAACGTTGTTTGGGGCGTTTACATCGTGAATTTCATCTTCTTTATGGGGATAAGTTATGCCGGTGCACTCATTTCGGGTACTCTTCATCTTTTTCACGCAGGATGGCGAAAACCGATTATCAGGATGGCTGAGTTCATTACTATTATATCTCTGTTAATAGGACCAGGTTTCATTATGATGTGTATTGGCCGTCTCGACCGTCTACCAAACCTTGTTCTTTTTGGGCGTATTCAGTCGCCGATCACCTGGGACGTTATCGCTATATCAACCGATATCTTCGGATGTTTGCTTTTCCTTTACCTGGCATTGTTGCGCGATTTAGCTAAAATGCGCGATTTCGACGAACTGAAAGTACCTAACTGGAAGAAAAAACTCTATAAAGTTCTTGCAATCGGGTATACCGGAACCGAAGAGCAGCAAATCAGGCTGAAAAAAGCAACCGATATTATGGCAGGAATGGTAATTGCAATTGCTATCATCGTTTATTCGGTATTAGCGTGGATTTTCAGCGTAACCTTACAACCAGGCTGGCATAGTACCATTTTCGGGCCTTATTTTGTAATAGCTGCTGTATATTCCGGCACAGGTGTGCTTATCGTAGCCATGTATTTTTTCAGGAAAGCATATCACCTCGAAGAACATATAACCTTAAAGCATTTCGTAAATGTAGGAGTAATCATGCTGGTGCTTGCTGCATTCTTTGGTTACTTCACTTTCAGCGAATACCTTACAAAATGGTATGGGTCAGAAAAAAATGATGAACAACTTATTGCAATCCTGTTCAAGGATTATTATATATTGTTTATTCTTTCCAATTATGTTGGAGTGTTGGTTCCTCTGATTGTAGTGGGCTTCAGGAAACTTCGCACAATCAATAATATCACTATAGCAGCTGTTGTAGTCATTATTGCGCTATGGATTAACCGTTACCTGATTGTAGTTCCAACCCTCGAATCCCCTTATATTGCCATACAGGATTCGCGCGAAGCATGGGTACATTATTCAGCCACATGGGTTGAATGGTCGCTTACTGCCGGTGGAGTTGCATTGTTCTGCCTTCTTTTCACCCTGGCTTCGAAAATGATACCTATTATTCAGGTTTCGGACCTAAAGGAGGAACCCAAAGAAACGGGCGACATTTATTTGAAGTAATAGATTTACACTAAGTCAAAATGCAAACAGGATTTAAAGATATTTTTATGAAAAGAATAAAACCAGGATTCTTGCTTGTTGTTATGCTTCTGGCAGCAATGATGCAGGTATACGCACAGAGCAGCGCTGATTCAACAGGACCAGCTTCTACAGTATTGCGGTTTACCTGCGTCAGTACCTCTGATGACAGTATTCAGCTTAAAAGCACAATCAGTGTAAAACGCGATGACGGAAATACCAACCTTGTTAATGCACCGGTAATTTTTTATGCAGTTGGAACTGAAGGAGACATCAAAATCGGTGAAGCTAAAACAAACGTGCATGGCGAAGCAATTCTAAGAATTCCTTCACGAAACACATTTCCGCGAAACGAAGAGCAGTTACATACCTTCAAAGCAATGTATGACGGAAATGAAAAATACGAAGCTTCGGAAGGCGAATTCGCTTTGAAACCGGCAAAATTAAAAGTGTCGTTTTATGAGGAAGATTCCATACGGTATGTAAAAGTTGAAGGAACCCAGCTTAATGCTGACGGGACCGAAACCTCAATTGGTGCCGTTGATGTAATTGTTGGAGTACCAAAGATGTTCAGCATGCTTAAAATAGCCGAAATATCGCTGGATTCTACAGGTATAGGTACAGCCGAATTCCCTGCAAATATAATTGGCGATTCACTTGGAAATCTTACAGTTATAGCTTCGATTGAGGAAAATGATATTTTTGGCAATGTAACGGGCTCAGCCGATAACAAGTGGGGACTTCACAAACATCTGATCAGCCCTGACCGTCCTTCGCGTGAACTGTGGACCCCGATCGCTCCTTTATGGATGATCATTACCCTCATAATCATGCTTGTAGGCGTTTGGGGGCATTATGTATATGCAGTCATACAACTCGTGATGATTAGTAAATCATCAAAAACTCCACCTGCTGAAAAGAGCTAAATAATTTCAGTTGCACTTTGCAGAAACTGTATTTGTGAAAATATTAAACTTTAATCACCGATCTGATATCTGACAAAGGAAGTGATATACTAAATACCATGTTTATAACAGAAGCCACCCTTAAACAGGTGGCTTTTGCTGTTTTAAGCTGAACAACGTTTTTTTATTATGCTTTACAGAATTATGAGCTTATAACAATCAATAAAATATTGATATAAATCAATTTTAATTTATCCACATATTTAGAATATTAAATATATCTTTACCAGTACTTAATAAATTTAATTTCTGCTCTGGTGGCTGATAATAAAATAAAAGCATTTTACAACTGGCTTAGCCTCACAGGCTTTATTGTGACTGCCAATAGTCTGATACTAATCCTGGTATTATATCTTTTCTCAGTTCTATATGCTCAAACCAATACTTACCTCGGCCTCTTTATATACATTATACTTCCCGCATTTCTTGTTTTGGGTTTGCTGCTGATCCCCCTGGGAGTAGTAATTAATATCCGGAAAAGAAAAGCTGCATATCAGGATGAGGATTCATGGCCGGTAATTGACCTCAATAAAAGAACTGATTGGGCTACTGTTGTTAAGATTTCAATTTTAATCCTGATTTTCCTGATAGCATCAGTCATGGGTAGTTACCGGGCTTTCCAGTATACCGAATCAAATGAATTTTGTGGTAAGCTATGCCACCAGGTAGAAGAACCAGAGTATGTAACCTATCAGCATTCGTCTCACGCCAGGGTTACCTGTGTCGAATGTCATGTTGGGCAAGGAGCCGACTGGTATGTAAAATCAAAAATTTCGGGCTTATACCAGGTTTATTCAACCATATTTAAAAAATACCCCAGACCGGTCCCTACTCCTATCCGAAGCATGCGACCGGAACGTGAAACCTGTGAGCGCTGCCATTGGCCCGAAAAATTTTATTCCCGCAAACTCCGCATACAACGTTCGTACCTGGCTGATTCGGCCAATACCGAATGGAATTTGTCTCTTGTTATGAAAATAGGACCGGAATTCAAAGAGAAGGGTAATTCGGAAGGAATCCATTGGCATACCAATAAGAATTTCAAAATTGAATACGCTGCAAACAGCCGCGACCGCGAAAGCATTCCTTGGGTAAAACTTACAAACCTTAAAACCGGGGATGTTAAGATCTTTATGGATGAAAAGAATCCGCTTGATAAAAAAGTACTGGATTCGCTTGAAGTGCGCACCATGGATTGCCTGGATTGCCACAACCGGGCTTCGCATCTCTTTAAATCCGCTCCCGATTATGTTGATAATGCATTTGTTTCGGGGCTGCTGCCAAAAAATATTGCCTATTTCAAGAAAGCCGCGATGGGGGCATTAAAAAATCCATTTCCTGATAAAGAAACTGCAATGCATGGCATAGAGGAAACAGTATTGAAATATTATAAAGATGAACAACCCGGAATACTGAAAGCGGATGAAAAGCGGGTTTTTAAAGCTATTGCAGTCATACAAGGGGAATACCAACTGAATGCCTTTCCTTATATGAGGGCTGATGCAAGCCAGTACCCCAACCACATCGGCCATCTTGAATCGGAAGGTTGTTTCCGCTGTCATTCCGGAAGGCACAAGACAGCAAAAGGCGAAACCATCTCAAGGGACTGTGAAATATGCCACACGATTATTGCCCAGGGGCCAACCGGAAGTATTGCAAATGCATATCTTAATTCAACACTTCAGTTCGTCCATCCAACAAATGTCGGTGAAAAATGGAATACTGAGTTTTGTTCGGAATGCCACAACGAATTGTATTAATTACGCTAATTCCCTTACACAAGAAGATGCACTAAAGTGTTGTTTCGTCTGGATTACATCAAACCTTGAATTACCTAAATGAAAATATTACTTACAGGGAGTACCGGATATATTGGTAAAAGATTGTTACAGCAGTTGCTTGAACAGGGGCATGAAGTAATTTGCCTTGTAAGGAATCTGGAACGGCTAATGACTTCTGATCAATCGACAGAAGGTATTCAAGGCATTCAGGCAGACCTGCTGAAGCCTGTTCCAGCTTCTCTTTACAAATTAGATATTGATGTGGCTTTTTTCCTTATACATTCCATGTCAACATCCATAACGGAATTCATGAAAGAGGAGGCCTTGTCAGCCGGAAATTTCGCAGAGTTTATCCGCCAGACCAATTGCAGGCAAATTATTTATTTGAGCGGAATATCCAATTCGAAAAAACTTTCAAGGCATCTGCAATCACGACGAAATGTCGAAGATATACTCCGGAATTCAGGCAAACATCTTACCGTTCTGAGGGCCGGAATTATAGTTGGCAGTGGCAGCGCATCGTTTGAAATCATAAGGGACCTTATGGAAAAAATGCCGGTAATTGTTGCACCAACCTGGGTAAAAACTCTATGCCAGCCAATAGCAGTGGGTAATGTTCCGAAATACCTTATGGGTTGCATGCTCAACCCGGCTACTTACGATCAAACATTCGATATTGGCGGGGCCGAGATACTTTCGTATAAACAGATGCTTTTACAATATGCCGAAGTCAGAGGACTGAAACGGCATATTTATGTTGTTCCGTTCATAAGTCCCAGGATTTCGTCGTACTGGTTGTATTTCGTGACATCTACATCCTATTACCTTGCTGTGAATTTGGTCGACAGCATGAAAGTTGAGGTTGTATGTAAGGACACCCGGCTAAAAGATATTTTAAACATTACACCACTAACATACAAGGAAGCCTGTACCAGGGCTTTGGAGCGGATTAACCTTGATACAGTTCAGTCGAGCTGGACGGATGCTGTTTCAATAAAAAATCCCGGGCACCTGTTTCAGAGACTTGATGTTCCGACTTACGGCGTGCTGCGCGACAGAAGAATCTCGCGTATCGAAGGCGATCCCCAGCGTGTTTTGAACAAGGTTTTTTCAATCGGGGGCGAAACAGGCTGGTATTATGCTGACTGGATTTGGAAAGTTAGAGGAATGATAGATAAAATGGTAGGTGGTGTAGGGCTAAGGAGAGGAAGACGTAACGTGTCAGAGTTGAATCCGGGCGATTCACTGGATTTCTGGCGGGTACTGATTGCCGACAGGGAGAATATGCGCTTGCTTTTGTTTGCTGAAATGAAAGTCCCGGGTGAAGCCTGGCTCGAATTCCGTATCATGAAAAAGTCGGATGGTTTTTATCTATACCAGACTGCCACATTTATGCCTCATGGACTGAGTGGCAGATCATACTGGTTTTTGTTATTACCAATCCATCTTTTAATGTTCAAAGAAATGATTAAGGCAATCGTTAAGTAATAACAGGCTGAAACGAATGAACTAACTTTCCTGTGCATCAATACTTTCGTACTAATTTAAATAAGTTATGGAAACTGCTTTTCGAATCGGTGATGCAAGCCTTTGGGTACTAATTCCCATCCTCGTATTCAGTGTACTTCTCATATATTTCCTGTTCAAGCTTTTCTCGATACTCTTTGATTTTATCCAGGCAAAAGGATGCCTGACTGTCGGCTTAATTGCACTTGTCGGCTTACCGGGTATTGTTGTTCTAAGCCTTATTACAGGCTCATCAATCATTTCTGCAATAATAATTATCCTCGCGGTGGTGGGGTTGGTAACAGGATATATCGCCCTCGATTCGGAGGGTGATGTTGGTAAATTCGGATTATTTATCATGATTGTATCAGCTATTACACTTATTACCGCGCTGGTACTCAAATTAATCCTTGGCCTTTTTTAAGTTAGAGAAAATAAATCATATCTATGTATTTAATTATTTTCATTTAAAAGCATAGTCCTTCAGTTTTTCTTTTTACCTTTGGAATGAATTTTGCTCTACACTTAAAATAACTTAAAATTATCATCATGAAAAATTCAATCAGACTTGCTGCAATGCTATGCACAGTAATCATTTTCGTTACCACCAATATTGCAATGGCTCAGAAAGCAGCCGGCCCATGGACTATTCCAGCCAAATACAAATCAATGAAAAGCACTGTAAAAGCCGGTGATCCTTCAATTGCAACTGTTGGGAAAGACCTGTATAACAAAAACTGCAAATCATGCCACGGATCAAAAGGATTAGGTGATGGCACTAAATCTGCAAGCTTAAAAACCCTTATTCCTTCTTTCGCTGAGAAAAAATTTAAAGCTCAGGCTGATGGCGATATTTATTTCCAATCCTTTGTTGGCCGCGATGAAATGCCCAATTTCGAAAAGAAAATTCTTGATGAAGCTGACAGATGGGCTGTTGTAGCGTATATCAAAAGCATGTAATAAACTAATATTCTGCTTATTAAAAGGTGTTCATAAACGGGCACCTTTTTTTATTTCTCAACAACTATTTTTAAGTCCTGCTATTATAATTGTATCTGGCAAATAAAAAGGCTGTCCACACTTTCCGATAACAAATCAATGATTGAAATGTACTATTTATCGACTCCGTAATCACTTTTACCTGTCTCTCTCTTTATCAATAAATCAGGAATGTTTTAAGATGAGTAACATAACCTGAAAAAGGAAACCGGCAGCCTTAATTCACTGCTATTAAGACTATATATAAATAGCGCATCGGGTTCTGATTTTTAGTATTATTATTTACTTTTGTTTTATAGATATATAGATATCTATCTACGTAGTTTTAATGAATCTAATACTGCATTCTTATGAAAATTTCAAGAAATGCCTATAACTGGATAACTATTACCGGTGTCCTGTTGGCTGTAAACAGCCTGATAGTTATAGTTCTGCTTTTCCTTTTTTCCATGCTTTCGACTGAAAGTAATCCATACATGGGATTATTTACCTACATCGTGTCACCAGCGTTTTTGGTATTGGGACTCTTGTTGATACCGATAGGCATGTTGAATAAAAGAAAGAAGATGAAAGGCCAGGAATATGCTACACAAAAATGGCCTATTCTGGATATGAATAACAAAATTAACCGGACAGCTGTAATCAGAATTTCCATTATTACCCTCGTTTTACTTGTAGCAACAGCTATGGGAAGTTACCAGGCATTTCATTATACCGAATCAGTTAAATTTTGCGGAACACTTTGCCATAACGTAATGGAACCTGAATATACTGCCTACCAGAATTCGTCGCACGCAAATGTCAGATGTGTTGAATGTCACGTTGGCGAAGGTGCCGGATGGTATGTTAAATCGAAACTATCAGGACTTTACCAGGTTTACTCCGTAATTTTCAAGAAATATTCAACCCCGATAGAAACCCCTCTGCGTAATTTAAGGCCGGCAAGCGAAACCTGCGAAAAATGTCACTGGCCTGAGAAATTCTATTCACAGAAGTTAAGAAATCTACGGTCCTATATTGCCGACTCAGGAAATACTGAATGGAATACATCATTACTGATGAAAATAGGACCTCAATATAGTGCTAAAGGACTATCAGAGGGAATACACTGGCATATAAACAAAAACGTCAAAATTGAATATATTGCAAGTACCACCGACAGGGAAAGCATCCCCTGGGTAAAATATACCAATTTGAAAACCGGAGAAGTGAAAATTTTCATAGACGAGGAAAACCCGATTGATAAAAAAGCAATGGATAGCCTCGAAAACAGAACTATGGACTGCATGGACTGCCATAACCGTCCTTCACACAAATATTTATCTGCTCCCAATTTTATAGATAATGCTATGGTTGCAGGACTAATACCGAGCGATATTCCATGGATTAAAATGGCAGCCATGGAAGCATTGAAATACCCGTACGCTACAAAGGACACGGCACACATGGAAATAAAAAATGTTGTTACTACCTATTATAAGGATGAGCAACCCGAAGCATTTGATAAAAATTTCGATCGCATAAGCAAAGCAATATTAACCATGCAGGGAGAATACGATAAGAACGTCTTCCCTTTCATGAAAGTTGATGCAACGCGGTATTTGGACCACATCGGTCACCTGGAATCAGATGGATGTTTCCGATGCCACTCCGACAGGCATAAAACTGCCAGCGGCGAAACAATTTCAAGGGATTGTGATATGTGTCATAGTTTCCTTGCACAAGGGCCAACCGGGAATATAGCTACAGTTCCGCTGGGTTCCAGCCAGGAATATATACATCCTGTCGAAATCAGAGGAAAGTGGAAAACCGCATTTTGCTCTGAATGCCACAGGGTTTTGTACGAATAATGAATGCAAATAATTGATTTTTAGCCTGTACCTGGAAAGATTTAATACAAGTACTAACGAATCCTAAAATTCGTGACCTAAATTATAGTAAGCTAAAAACAGTTATAAAAGGACTTCACAAACGCCATGTAACTATCAATGAATCATATGTCGATATAGCGAATAATTGACATATATCAATGTAAACGAGGAAAATTTCCTTCCGTACCCGTGAAAATATCAGCACTTAATTCTAACAAACGATCATATATAATAACATTTTTGCATGTGAAATGATTCACAACTGAACACATCAGGCTTATAAAAATTGAAACCCTAATAATCAAACATAAACAAAACTAAATCAACAAATTATGAAAAAAAATCTC